>NZ_VFEB01000171.1:0-172470 GCF_007858795.1 Vibrio sp. T20 | reverse complement strand
ATAAAGGCATTGACAATCTGTCACAGCCCTTCACGCCTTTCGCGTAAAGCACTAATAACATAATATTTTTTTACAAATTGATCAATGTCGCTTTGCATTTTATTCCTCAGAAAGAACGTGGGTAGAAACCTCTAGGAGTGATATGTTTTGGAAGATCTTGTCTGACGCTGATGCTACTTACTAAAAAATCCCATTTTTTGATTCTTCTCTCTGAATTGCTCATTATTATTCAATAAGATGCACTTAATCATTCCTTTACATCTTTGAGTGCAAAATGGCTAAAACTGATATGCAACTATTGCTCTACCAATTCTTACAGAAGCATCAAACTGAGAACTCTACTTTCACCAAAGAAGAACTTATTGAGCAAGTAGGTTGGAAGCCAAGTACATTCAAGTCTTACTTCGGGAAGGGGCAAATCACTCAATTCCTAGCAGAAACCGAAACTAATACATACGAAGCAATAAATGTATTAGACGTTAGTTTCATCGAGTTCAAAAAGCGTTTATCTCAAAGTAAACACTACCAAGAGCTAGGTCATAAATGTAAATCTAACTTAGCAAAAGCGCTTCTCAAGAAGTCCAAAGATAATATGATGCTAGCACTAGAGCTTTATAACAGACCATCACTTGAAAATAAGTTAGATGGATTTGTAATGATGTACTCAACAGCATGGGAACAGTTACTTAAAGCAATTATCATTGAACGCGACGGTGAGGAATCAATATTTGAGAAATCGAATAAGCAAGGAGTTAAGAAAACAATTTCTTTACGTCAGTGTCTGGATAAGTTATTCAAAGAAAACGACAATGTAAGAAAAAACGTCTCTCGTATAGCTGATTGGCGTGATGGTGCGGTTCATTTACTTATGCCAGAGCTTCAAGGGTTAGCTTCTCGAATATTTCAATCAGGTGTTCTCAATTACTCTTCCAAATTTCACGAATTTGCAGAGATACCATTTATGCAGTCTCAGCATGCTGGCATGATATCACTCGTTGGTGATTTCAAGATGCCACCAATAGCCATGTTAAGCTCACTATATGGCAAAGCTGCGGAAGACATTCTTGAATTAGCTCAAACGGTACAAGATGAAATTGAGCAAGAAGATGATATTGAGTTTGCAATACCTATTAACGTATCACTTGTTTACGCTCGAAACGAAAAAGATAGTCAGATAATACTTGCTGCTGCTAATGGTAAAACTCAAGACTTGGAGCAATTGAGAAAAGCTCTTATTGTTGAAAAACAAGTAGATCCAGAGAAAACTCATACGTTTACTCAAAAGACTGCTATTGATGCTATGAATAAGATTCTTCACGCTAACTATGATTTAGCAAAGCTAGAGAAATGTTTAGTCGCTAGGGATAAGAAAGGAAAGCCAGCAATAAATAATCATTGCTTTCAAGCGGCGCTAAAGAAGCTAAATTGGAAAGCAACGTCAAACAAACATCATCACTACCAAAAGATTTCAAATACACATATTTACTCGCAAGAAGCTATTGATGAGCTAGTTAGACATATAACATCAAAGGATGACTTTATTAAGCAGGTGAAGTCTCAATCTTCAAAGAAAAAGCAGGTGAAGGCTCAATCTTCAAAGAAAAAGTAGTTGTATCTAAGTCGCTTTTGTCCCGAAACGAGCCCGAAACTTGGTAGTTATTACTGAAAAAAGGAGGATAATATCCTCCCTCGTTCTAAACAACCTTAAATCACCACCAAATTATCTATTACGCGCTCAAATAACCAATTATGATGGTGTTCATTAAAATCCGTGATGAACTGCCCTTGATTAACACTAATTAAGCGCTGAGCGTTGCTCTCTTCAACGCTTTCTTTTATGAAGTCACCATAAGCTTTCATATTGTACTTGCCGACAATGGAGTGGTAAGCCAAATGAATTGTACGCTCGTCACAAAAGGTCAAGTAAGCCTTGCGTCCACGACGACAAACAAAGATCCACTTCTTGAAGCTACGCCCGACATATCCCGCGATAACCTCATCATCAGAACGAAGATTGTCAACGAAATCAATTGAACTGAGAACTTGAGCCTCGTTGATTGAGATTTGCGTCAACTCAGCTATTTTGTCCCACTCCTTTGCTTTATAAATAGACTTAGAGTAGGTTTCATAAGCTTCATTATTCACCGATGTAAACTCATGCCAATGAGGGAGCAGCGACTTAACACCCTTCGCCTTAATCACAGTTACAGTTAAGAGCGGGGTTTGTTGAAAAACCTGCGTATATAGACGTTTCGTGCAGTAAAACAGGCGATCGCCAGAACCCAGATAAACAAGCGTTCGGATCATCGAGAGAACTTCGCTTTCTCTCGGAGAGCGATTGATCGACATCGAGTGCTTATCAAACAACTCTATATGCCCATCACTGTATTCAATGAGGTAAGCCAGCTCTTGCTCTTGTGGCGAACCCTCAGGGTTGGCATGAACAGCAATTGTAAAGGCTTGGACATGAGAGTCGTTATCAAAGTTTGCCTTGATAGAGCGTACGATCTCAGTTTGATTTGTACTAGTAGAACCGTATGATTCATGGCGTACGATAGTACAATTGGCGCGAGGTAGCACTTCCTCTGGAGCTAGAATAGTCATTTAGTATTTCCTCTTAAGTTCCCTACAGAACCTCAAAAAAATTGTGTATTGGCAAAACCCTGAGATACTCAGAACTTCGCCTAGTGGCACGATGACACCGCCATCGCTCACTAATTAGACTATTGGTTTATTTCATATTCTGCAATACTCGTTTATAGAAAACTCATTGCATTTATCGTACTACTGTCCCAAAGCGAGCAAAATCAATGACCGTGGGCTAAACCGTTAAGTCGCTTCTGTCCCAAAGCATGGCGGCATAACACGTCTCTGGACAGAAATGAGTTTCGGGAAATTGAACATTAGCAATCTATGAATAACTAAAAGTATGGGAAACGCCTTAAAATAGGATCCAATATTGATAGTGTAGACGAGGAAGCACAATTTACTTATAGAAGCATCGAGCTTGTTCAACAATCGGGATTAAGCTCTGGCTGCGCAGAGTTTAACCTTTATTTGTTAATTGACTTACAGCATCTGGTTTAGATGAAACATTGGTAGAAAACCTCGAACTTTACCGACCAAGTCTTTATGCAGGCTACTTTGCAGCCGCTCAACTTCAGTTGCCTTCCAGCAAATAACATAGATACCAGGAAGTTTTTTAAGATTAAAATCTCCTTTTTTCCTCCATTCTCGCTCGAACGTCCAGTCAACTGAGCCATATTCATAACGAACATGACGCCACTTTTCAGAGTTTGGTATCCATTTAGCTTCGCTGTCAGGTAGATAGATAACTGGTCTAGCATCTCCCCCGAAGGCTGCGTGTTTACTAATGGCAATGCCGTAGTACCGATAACGAAATTCTTCGTTTTCTAGGTCATTGGAAGCAAAGTGTTTAAGTGACGACAAAGGTGTTTCCGAAAAACAAACCGCTGGGTTATTGCCTTTGATAAAACCTGATTTTGTACTTCCTAATATTTCACCATCATTTAAAATCTCGCATAGAACATCTAAGGCAGAATACTTTTTGTCCAGCCCCTTTCCATCTTGTAGTCTTCGACCTGTTCTTTCTTTTGTAAGATGAACAAGTGCATTGGTGATATCACCTCTATTTTCGATCATACGTCCTACCATTTTGCCGCGTTGCGAACGCTACCTTGAAAAACATCGTGTTGCTTCAAATTGAAAATGCCAAGCATTGAGAATCCCGCTTAAACGCTTTGTTGAGGATCGTGCTCAAGAATAGCTGTTCATTTCTTTTTTGTGCCTGTACGAAGAAGCTCTTAAACTAACTATTGGATTGACGTAGCAACTGTTTTTAAAGTGATTCATTGCGTAGTTTATTATGTCGTTGCGAAATTGAATTTTTGAGTCGAACAATTCAAAGCGCCTTTGGTGCTTCCACATGCCTTTTTCGTAGCAATTGTACTGCTCTTCTGTAACTTTTTTCTCACCGATATAATATTCACCACTATCCATGATTAGTGGTTCATTATATTTGTTATCTAATAGCCAACGATCTGCTTCACACTGGTGTATCGAGTCTCTAATAGTCTGAGTTAATACGTATTTTTCAATAAATTTGGTTATAAGCAAGTCACGCAGAATGAGCAACAACGGTGCTACTAGATATAAGACCACACCTGAACCAGATACTTTCAAGATTGTGCCCCATGAGATATCAAAGGTTTCCATAAATTTCCTCACTAAAAGAAGAGCATAACACTTTTTATACAGCGAAAAGCCGTGATTTACTGACTTATTATGTGGTCTTTCGTTTGGCTGTTCAATATAAAAACAACAGGTTACAGAAATGAAAGAGGATTAAATAGGTATATGAAGAGCTAATTTTCATGATGCTATATGCGCTTTAATTTCGGATAACTTTCAGTAGGGCAAATTCGCATTAATAAGATGTGAATGAGTAAAAGTCCTAACGCGAAAAGGGGCATTTTCGAGCTAGAAAATGCCACGGGTAAAAATTCAACCTGTGAAGGCTTTGGACAAAAATAATTTAGGGCAATTACTTAAATTGAGTATGTTCGAATTACCTTTTTTATGGCAAACCATACAATTAGAAACAAGCTAACTTGGAGCTTGGCTAAAGATTACTACTACATTTGTGCCACATTTTTATTGTAAATTCACAGGTGTATACAACCCACCTAAAGTCTCATCTTGTTTGTAGCAAGTAAGGAAAGCGTCTACTACACAGGGGTCGTATAGTTTATTTCGGCCTTGTTCTAAGGTATTGATAGCTTTCTTCGCTCCGACAGCCTTCCTATATGGTCTATCATTTGCCATAGCATCGAAGGTATCTGCAACAGCTATAATCCGAGCCTCAAGTAAAATTTCATTCCCTTTGATTCCGTTTGGGTAGCCCGAGCCATCCAACCTTTCATGGTGCTGTTCGATCATTTCGACGATTGGCCAAGGAAAAATTACTTCATGAAAAATCTTTGCTCCCACTTCTGAATGACTTTGGAGTAACTTGTACTCTGCTGGCATGAGCTTCCCAGGCTTACTTAAGATTTGAGACGGGATCGTAATTTTCCCGATGTCGTGAACCAAAGCTCCAATGACTAGTCCCTCTTTCACAGAGTCTTCTAGTGAAAGTTTATCAGCTATAAGGTCGCATATATGAGCGACATTGCGTTGGTGAGAGGAAGTGTATTCATCACGAATTTCAAGCGCACGAGATATTGCGCCTAGCATATTAGTCATAATCGCGATGGAGGTAGAAGAATCAAATTCTAGCTTGTTGTTAGCTAATCCAGATTCGATCTTACTTACCTTTGTTTGTACCTGAGGCCAGATGTCATTGATCATACTGTAAAAATAACTTACGAAGTCATGACTGTATGGTGCGTTGTTGTTGCCTATACCGATGACTGCAACTACGTCATTCTTTTGTATTACGGGAAGACTGAAGTGATGAGTTAGTTTTATGTGGTCTTTCGGTAAAGAGTCATCTATGGAATAGTTTGCATCATAGTGGTTGTGTATTACGGGCTTTTTAGTTCTTATACTATCTGCCCATATTCCTGCAGATGATAGTGGATAGTGGGTTACGTAGCTGCAATGGCAATGTTCCAAAACAGAGGTTGACCAAACATTTAATGCGATTTCTTCGTTAGTATGAGAATAGAAGTGGAAATATCCGATATCGCTCTTAGCTTCTTGTACAAAAAAATCAATGAGATCTCGATAGAAGTCATGACTCGTTAAATATTTCTTTCTTGTAAGAAAATCTATACTCATAGAGCTTTCAGTCCGTTAAAATTGATATTGACTTTAAGTCTAGTTCTTTTTCGCGTATTTCATCTGACATTAGCAGAATTTAGGCTGGCTAAGAAAGTACATGTTCTGGCTGAAACTAATATTGGGGCAGATCTGTACTAACTGAATTAGCTAGCTGGAAGATGGGAAATGGGCTTAAAAAAATCTAGCCCAGATTAAATCTGACAGGCACCGAGTCAAAAATGGGTAACTGTCAGATCAGGTCTGAATTAGTACACTTTAAATGCTCTCAGCAAATTCAGGTTGCTTCGTCTTAGTTAAATCGGTGATAGCACCAAGCTCGATTGCTTCTTTCAACTCAGCTTGCTTGCGCATTGCTTTAGTTTCATTGAAGTCCTGTGCTACAGCAGTTTCGATGAACTCAGCATCATCAATATCGAAGTTTTTAACAGCTTTCTTGATGTCAGATAGATCCACTTGGAAAAACTCTTTACGCCTATTCACCATGTTCAGACGGTCATTATCGAATACGCGATGCAACTCTTTCTCAAGAGAAGGTGCGTCAGTGGTGTGAATCATGGCGTGGACATCAAAACTGAATGGTACTGAAGCGTCACCCAACTCCTTGACCCGATCCATTGGTTCGAGTCGACGGGTCATACCAATCTTATAAACGTTTTCTCCAAACGAGCCAATATTACTAATAACATAAACGTGACCTTGCTTGGTTTGCTCTGCCATACTCTGTGCACGTTGATGCTTTTGCTCTGCGGCTTCAAGATCAGACTGTAGCTGTGCGATCTGTTCTTCCAGTTTACAACGGGCTTCGTCATTCGCTGACTCGAGCTGTTTTCTAGCGGTCACAAGAGCTTTAGAAAAGCGTGCTTCTTCTTTGATGGCTTCTTGTTCCGCTTTCTTGATCTCAGCTTCAATCTTCGCTTCTTCACGCATTTGAGCCTTAATTTCAGCCTGTTCTTCTTTCTCTGTTTGTTTCTTCTCTTTGTGCTCGTGAGTCAGGCGAAGTTCCTCAATTTTCAATTGCAAATACTTATTTGAAATGACAATCGTGTTGGACTCATTCAGCTTATTAATTGCTTCAAAGGCTTTATTAATTCGCGCTTCCATCTTGACGACATTTTTCCATGTACAGTTGGCGATGGCTGCTTCACATTCGTTGTTGAATGCGCGAGCTGTGAGCCTAATGCCTCGGTCAGTCATCTTCTTACCTTCGACTTTTGAGTTACCTACCGTCCACTCAGTGGTGCAGTAAATCGCTCCAGAGGTATCCTTCAGGCGAAGAAGGTCTTTTTGACGCTCTTTGCACTCGCGGACTTTCTCTTTAAATTGCTCCGCAGTGTCAAAGTCAAAGTGTGGTTCGTAGAAGCCTAGCTCTAGCAACTCAACGTCATCGTCATAAATGCCTATTTTATGGATGAGTGAGTCATATATGCCTTTCTTTTCTTTGTAACTCGACTTGAGTTGCTCAATATCATTTGTGACCTCAAGAAAAACTGCATTGGCTTCGTCTTGGCGCAATTTGGAAGCTTGATCTCGAACCTCAATCTCTTTATCCAAGTTGATGATGCCAGAATATTGCATCTCATAGTCAGCAAGTGCTTGAGAAGCCTTTTTGGTTTCCTGTTTGGAATCTTCCAGTTCTCGTTTTGTAGATTTAAGTCGAGCAATAAAGATAAAAAGCACTACAGCTAGTAGTGCAGAAATCACTAGAAATAGTAGCGGGGGTAAATTTACGAATGCTGATTGAGGCATTATCACTCCTGATTAAAAATTTCAGGTGTAGTTTAACAGAATAATTCGGAGGTATTATGCCATTGTATTTTTTAAGGTTATTAAAATAAAAGGAAGACAATAGGGTCACATCTTGCGTTTTGCCACGCATTACTTTTAGTATGTCAAAATTAGCTGCCGATCTGGAACGTATTTAGAAGCGAAACAAACTTTGGGGCAGGTCTTAGCTAGCAGGCACTTTGAGAGAAAAGTGCCACATGTAGAATTTCAGCTCTATGAAGCCGCTGGACAGTAGTGTGTTAGTTAAATTGCTAATTTAGCTAACCATGGATTAGCTCGGGTATGGCAGCCCACATTAGCAAAAGGCAAGACCTGCCCCTCGTAGTACTATTAAGCATCTTAAGAGTAACGACTAGCTTCTGATAGCCAGACGACTGGCTTTCTATACATGACCAACATCACTAACTCACTATTTTCATTACTATTAACTCGACAGGTTGTATCTATAGCCGTACAGGCTGCACTATAATAACCATCCTTGTGTGGATAGTTTCCGAGATTTTATAATGCAGATGTATACGCTTAGGGTTTCACTTGCTCCTCAAGACCCTGAATTATTTAAAAGAGAAAATAAATGCAAAGATGTACGGTCATTTGAAAGGGCTCTATTACACGCAGCAACTCACCCACAGAACGCCAACCTAGCATCTAGTGATGCCAAGTACTCACTAAAGGTGCTCGTCAAGCCTGATAATAAAGGGGTGATGGGAGGGATGGTTTCTAAAGCAAAGAAACTGCACGGTCACGATGCTGAGTTCAATGAGTATGATGTTGATGACTTCCCACCTTTAGTATGGTTCTGGGACTTATCAGAACAAGTTATCTTGGTTGAACGAAAGACAAGTGTATTTAGTAGTGCGATGGTTGCAGCAAAAGCATTTCAGAAAATCACTAATAATATAGAACTTGCCGAAGTTGGATTAAGAGCAGAGATAGAGCCAATCCTAGACGATGGTGTGAATGAGTTCTGGTCTGAATATGATAACTTTGAATTTGTTGAACGTATTGAGCTTGAATTAATACCACCGAACCTGTTCGGAGATACTGAGAAATCAATGAAGAAAGCTTTGAATAATGTATCTGAACAGACCAACGCTAATAAAATGAAAACTGTCCTTGAGAACACTGACGGTAAGCTTAAGTTGTCTAGTGATGGCTGGGTTGGAAATGCTGTTCGTTGGATTAAGAAAGGCGGTGGCAGTTGGAAGATGTGGGGCAAGCGTTCAGCAAAGAGCAGCTCAACAAATGTATCCAGTAATAAATCAGCAAAGATTACCGTCATAGAAGGTGAACTAACTGAGGCTCAGTTCATTGGTTATGATAGCCATGACCTAGCCCATCTACTCAGTCATTTAAGACCTAAATATACATATAAAGATAATAACGATGAAGATTAAACAGCTTGCTATATTACTTGTGATATTTGCTCTCTGCTTAACTGTATCTACTGATAATAAAGATGCATACGAGCTAATTGAAGGCTCTACATCAGGGATCATTGGTGCAATTCTTGGAGGGATTACAGCAGGTATATCTGTAATATTCGGCATACTAAGTACAATGAAAGATAAAATACCAGCAATATCAAAGAACTTTGCTGCTTTTTGTGTCTTCATGGATAACCTAAAGTCAGACGTAATAGTGCTAGTATGGTGTCTAGTACTCTCCCTTTTGTTGCCGTACTTTAGGGTTGTTGGGATACCTATATTTCAATACCCTGCTCATGAACTACTTCCTACAAGAGGACAGTTCTATACAGCAGCAGAGTTATCAACAATCGTGATATCAGTCTCAGCCATTGTTGAAGTTATCTCAGTAATGTTCAATATTTTTAAAATGTCGATTACACCTAATAGTGATAATGATTGATTGGCCTCCTTGCCAATATTAACACTATTACTTATCTACGTTATTACCTTTACTTAAGTCAGGCTTTGCACGAACGTACTCTACACCTTCACGGGTGTAGATGCTGTGGTTCTCGTGCTTACCTTGCTTAACTTCACGTACCATCTTAGGGCGTGAAACTTCACCTCTTCCATGTACTGTGTAGCTTTGGTTTTCACCATTCTTACCGTCTTGATTACCACGAATATTTTTAGCCATACTTTCTCCACATATTGATTTAACCAGATGCAACGCTACAGAACGAACCCTCGAACTAAGTTATCTTCATAGACAACACTATGCAATATGTGGTCTATATAATCGCATTTCAATAGCTGTATGAAAATTAATCAGTCTAAAACAAAATGGAGAGCATACCTCTCAGCAGTTCTATTCGTCCCCGAATCCTAGTTTCCCCCATAGGGACTGGCTACAACCTCATGAGCTGCACGAAAGCATCAAGTAATAAATCAAGGAAGGGAGTGGCTACCTTATACGTAGTCTTTGCGTTACGAGCAACAACAGGGGCAGGTCTTGCTTTTTGCCATTCATTACTTTTTGTATATCAAAAATCGAAGATTGCCTGAAACTCACTTCGACGCTGAAACACACTTTGGGGCACAAACGTTTTAGAGTCGTAGCACTAAGGCGCTCTTGTCCCAATGAGTGCTATCACCGTAGAGGTCAAGCACGTCTCTGGACAATTCTGAGCTAGCTCTTCTGAAGATCGAGAGCCATAGTCGATTGATATAGTGGCACGGAATAACACTGGAAGATACTGCTGAACTGCTCTTGATTATCGAGCACAAAAGTAACTCGAATATGGTCTGCATTGTATGTGGTGAGGATTGATCGTAGCCAGATAGCCAGAAAACCATTTAGAAGCGCCTCGCAATTGATAAACCAGATCCACGTTGGCTTGTCACTTCGGATGATATCCATGATTTGCGACTTGTTTCTGTAATCTTCACTGCAAGTGAGAGAAGGTCGATGTAGATCGTTTGAACCCCTAATCCATTGTTGATGCGATTGTATGTATTCTGGAGGTCTTCTCCACAGTCATTGGTGAAAGTATGAAATCTCATCATACCCAACTCCCAATACCCATTTATTAGGCGCTCATGCGGGCCAACAGGCCACTTATCCAAATTAGGGACGATAGATTGTGGGGTTGTATTCTTCATTCATCCTCACTTTACATAACCCTGTCTTTTCAGCTCATGTATAGCATTATGAGTTACCAGCAAAACGCAGTAAACCACTCGATAACAAAGTTTGGGGCGGAAACGCTTTAGGGTAGTAGCACTAAGTAGCTCTTGTCCCAAAGTGATTTTGGGATAAGTGTATGAGTTGTTATCACCAAGCGATTCTGTCGTAATAACAATCCCTCCCTAAATTTTTTATGACAAATTTCCGCTTGGCAAAGCCTCAAAGAAAGCCCGATTTACAAAAAATTATGACAACTGCTATAATTAGGGTTTGAAAAGAGAATTTATTCACCTAACCCACTGTTAAAGATATATTTTGTTAGAAAACGTCAAAATTTAGGTCTCAGAATATTTCCAAGGGTGTGTTCCCATGGGCAAGGTTTACGATGGCCTGCACCGCATTAGCTTTCTAATTGACGAAGAAGGTCAGATTGAGCACGTCTTCAACAAGTTCAAGACTAAGACTCACCACGAAGTGGTTCTAGATTACTTCAATCAAGAAGCTTAAAGGCGATTTGAGTGAGTTAATGCCTTAGATTCATCACTCTCTAAGCCAAGAGCAACACTCATTAAGCTAAGCGAAAAAAGGCCGAACATCATGAATGTTCGGCCTTTTTCTATAACAAGTTCAATTACTTTTGATGTTCAGGGTCATCGTCTAATGCGTGACTCGGTAAGGCATTCCAAACCGCCTTAACTAGCGTTGCCAACGGGATAGCAAAGAACACCCCCCAGAATCCCCACAGTCCACCAAACACTAACACAGCAACAATAATAGCCACAGGGTGCAGGTTCACCGCTTCAGAGAAAAGAACCGGAACGAGCACGTTGCCATCTAGCGCTTGAATAATACCGTAAGCGAGAAGCAACCAGTAAAACTGAGGTTCTAATCCCCACTGGAACAGACCAACAATCGCCACCGGAACAGTCACAGCTGCCGCACCGATATAAGGAATCAATACCGAGAAGCCAACCGCTACAGCCAACAATACTGAATAACGCAGATCCAGAATCGCGAAAGTTACATAGCTGACACCACCAACGATTAAAATCTCTAAGACCTTACCGCGAATGTAATTCGATATTTGCTGGTTCATCTCAACCCATACTTTGGTCGCCAAACGACGGTTTCGAGGAAGAACACCACTCGCCATGCTAATCATCTCTTCTTTATCTTTTAGTAAGAAGAAGATCAGCAGCGGTACTAGAATCAAGTAAACTGCAAGCGTAGCCAAGCTAACGAGAGAAGCTAAAGAGCCCTTCACCACACTTTCACCAAAGCCTAGAGCTTTATTTTTCGCGTTAGACACAATAGATTCAACAATTTGTAAGTTTGCTAGCTCAGGATAGCGTTCAGGTATCGTCGCAATGAACTTCTGTAAGCCGCCATACATACTTGGAATATCATTGATTAGGTTGCCTACTTGCTCCCAAATGGTTGGCACCAAACCAAATATCGCCAATAGCATCACGCTAAAGAACATTAAGATCACCAACATCACCGACGGCGTTCTTGGAACACCCAATCGTTGAAGTTGAGTCACAGGCCACTCAAGCAAGTAAGCCAACACAATCGCAACCAATAACGGTGCGATCAAGTGACCAAAGAAATAGATGGTAATAAAGCCGAATAGAATGATGGCAACCAAACTGACAGCGTGTGGATCAGAGAAACGTCGTTTATACCAACGACTGACCATTTCAAGCATCTGACTGCGATTCCTTTTTAGTGACGAGGAGATGATGGTAATTAGAACAAACCTCTGTCATGACAACATAAGCTTGCTTAGACAAAAAAGTAACAATATCTTTCATCGAACTGTTATCTGATACATAAATTGACAAAGATTGGCCTACTTCTAACTTTACACTGTGACGCTTGGCTAATAATAACGCCATTGGGCAGCGCTCTTGGCGTAAATCTAGAATATTAGGTGTCATTCTTGGGCTCGATGCTTATTATAAGGGGCGTATTGTAATCTGTTTTTAAAAACGTGCCATCATTGATTCATCTTCCTTCAGGATAGCGCACGCACTTAACAAAGGTTAAATTAGATAAAGAACCAATTTGCATTGCCCTTGTCCTACTGTCAGAAGAAACGGAGTATTACTGACTAATATGTTTAAACGCGCTCGTTCAATTGCTTGCTTATGCATCGCAGCCACATTAAGCACCCCAACGTTGGCGAACACCAATAGCTTGGATTTACCGGACATCGGCACCGCTGCTGGCGGCACGCTCACTATCGATCAAGAACTTATCTATGGTGATGCCTACATGCGTATCATCAGAAGCAGCCAACCTATCGTAAACGACCCTGTTCTAAATCAGTATATTGATACGCTTGGCCACCGCCTTGTCGCAAACGCGAATGATGTAAAGACACCTTTTCAGTTCTTTATGATCCGTGACCGCAACATTAACGCCTTTGCTTTCTTTGGTGGTTATGTTGCTTTGCACTCAGGTCTATTCCTGCATGCACAGTCTGAAAGTGAGCTGGCTTCTGTATTAGCGCACGAAATCGCGCACGTTACTCAGCGTCACTTGGCACGTAGTATGGAAGATCAAGCTCGCCGCTCTCCTGTAACCATCGCAGCACTTGCTGCTTCTGTATTACTGGCAATTGCTGCACCAGAAGCGGGGATCGCAGCCCTAACTGCGACTACTGCGGGCAACATGCAAAGCCAAATCAACTACACGCGTAGCAATGAAAAAGAAGCTGACCGTTTTGGTATCAACACGCTTGCAAAAGCAGGATTCGATGTGAATGCTATGCCACGTTTCTTTGGCCGTTTGGCTGATGAATACCGCTATGCAAGCACACCACCACCAATGTTATTGACTCACCCATTACCAGAAGACCGAATCACAGATTCACGCGCACGTGCTCGCAGCTATCCGCCTCTGAAGCTGGCTCCATCACTGGATTACCATCTAGCAAGAGCCCGTATTGTCGCGCGCTATGCTGGCATTAATAATGATGCAGCTCTTGACTGGTTTGAGCGTAAGTTGAAGAAAGCCCCTAAAGCTATGGTTCCGTCATTAGAATATGGCCAAGCACTGGTTTACCTAGATTCTAAAAAATTAGACAAAGCAGAGCCAATTCTGAACAAGCTGATTAACAGCGACCCAACCAACCTGTTTTATCTAGACGCTATTTCGGACCTACACATCGAGAGGAAGCAGCCTGAGATTGCGATTAAAGAACTTAAATCGGCACTGGTTCGCCAGCCAAACAACCCGGTTCTGACCATTAACTACGCCAATGCCCTGATTGAAAATGAAGATCTACAAGAAGCCGTTCGCGTATTGCAACGTTACACGCACGATAATCCGAACGACACCAATGGCTGGCACCTACTTTCAAAAGTAAATACGAGCCTTGGTAATAGCGACGAAGAACTAGCTGCTCGTGCAGAAATTTTGGCACTACAAGCCAACTGGAACAAAGCGATTCAGTACTACACGCAAGCAAGTCAAATCGCTGAGCTTGGTAGCCTAAAACAAGCACGCTACGACGCACGAATTGATCAACTCATGATTCAGAGAGAACGCTTCTTGTCGCTACAATAATATGTTACTGGTAACGCTCGTTGCCAGTATAAAAAAAGCTCAACGTTACGAAAAAAAGAAGTCACCTCTGGTGGCTTCAGCTAAACAATTAAATCAAAAAATAATAATGAGGAAGAACCATGTCTGTCGTGATTTATCATAATCCACGCTGCTCAAAGAGCCGTCAAACTCTAGAAGTGCTTCAGGAAAACGGCGTACAGCCAGAGGTAATCAAATACCTAGAAAATCCTTTGACGGTTGAACAGCTGAAAGTACTGTTCACTCAGCTTGGGTTTGAGAGTGTTCGCGACATGATGCGCACCAAAGAAGCGGATTACAAAGAAGCAAACCTTGGTGATGCTTCGGTTACTGATGAAGATCTATTTTCAGCAATGGCAACAAACCCAAAACTGTTTGAACGCCCTGTGGTTGTTGCGAACAACAAAGCAAAAATTGGTCGCCCACCAGAGCAAGTGCTAGAGATTCTGTAATCCAATATGAGCATTAACATTCTTGTTCTTTATTACAGTCGCCACGGCAACACACAAGCTTTAGCAAGACAGATTGCACGAGGGGTGGAGTCCATCCCTGAGTGTGAAGCTATGCTGAGAACAGTGAACGACGTGTACACGGTAGAAGAGCAGCCCGATTCGCGTCATCAACCAACAGATCCTATCGCCTCGTTACAAGAACTTCGATCTTGTGATGGTTTGGCGCTAGGCAGCCCAGTTTGGTTTGGCAATATGGCCGGGCCGATGAAGCACTTTTGGGATAGCACGACATCACTGTGGATCAATGGCGATCTTATCGATAAGCCAGCTTGTGTATTTACTTCTTCTTCATCACTGCATGGTGGTCAAGAAACGACACAACAAAGCATGATGTTACCCCTGCTGCATCACGGCATGTTAATCGTGGGCATCCCCTACTCAGAACCTGCGCTGCACACCACTCAAACTGGTGGTACGCCTTATGGTGCAAGCAGTACTGGAGAGAGCGCTTCATTGAGCAAAGAAGAGGTTGAGTTGGCGCAAAATCTAGGCAAACGCCTTGCACGTATCGCACTAAACCAGAAGGGAATTTCTCAATGATGTATATGCCAGAGAAGGCTATGTCTCCCAAAACCAAGTTATTTCGCTACCTTGCTTTAGCGGGTAACTTGTCGCTTTTATTCTGGGTGGTGGCTTGGCAGATGACACTTTCGCCGCACCCTCACCTGAGTAATGTAACGCTTGCGATTGCTTGGGCTATACCACTGTTACTGCCATTACCGGGGATTTTAGCAGGTAAGCCTTATACGCATGCTTGGGCTAATTTCGTCTTAATGCTCTACTTCCTACACGCATTAACTATCTTGTATGTAGACGGTGGTGAGCGCTTACTAGCTGCGGTTGAACTGCTTCTGACTACTCTAGGGTTCGCGGGCAATATCTTATTTACTCGCTTTCGTGCCAAAGAATTAGGCATCAAACTTAAGCGCCTTTCTGAAGTAGAAAAGAAAGAGAAAGCTAAGTTCGAGCGATAATATTGATTTGATGCTTTCAAACTGACCGCTTACAAAAAAAAGCCCTGCGAGAAACCTCTTGCAGGGCTTTTTGTACTTTTATTTCAATCACTTATGTCAGCTAATAATTATTAACGAACCCACTCGTAGACTAAGCTTGGCTTAGCATGTACTGGCGCAGTAATGGTTAGATCTTCTGTGTTAGATTCCTCTAACGTTGCGTCAGACGTGTTGGTTAGCTCAGCATCCACAGATACCTCGTTGCCCTTACTCACTTGTACGCCTGAGTCAGCTTCGTCACCAGCTACTTCAGCAGCACCTGTTAAATCATCACCAACAGACATGGTGTTGTCTTGAGTTTCAAATTCAGGGCTCACTTCAGGTTCAATGTAAGATTCTTCAACCTTCGCAACTTGGCGAATGCTTTCCACTTCTTGCTCAAACTCTTGTTGAGTCGACAATAAGTGAATTCGGAAAGTCACTTCATTGTTCTGAATCTTCAGAATATCTAGGCTTGCAACCGAGTTTAGACGCTTAAGTGCGTTCTCCAACTGGAAGAAGTCTTGAGCATTATTCAAGCTAATAAACTGCGTCAAAATCGATTCTGATGACTCACTTGCTACCGTCACAGCACTTTTGCCTGCATAGTAGTTGCTGATTTGGTCAACTAACTTCTTGGAAGTTGTTGCGCTGTTGCCCGAGACCGAACCACTCACTGGCGATTTTGGTGTGCTCGTCAATTGACTTGGCTTTTGATCGTATAGAGTCCAACGTAGACCTGAAGATTGAGCCTTTATCACCAACACAGCATCAACAGGGTAACGCTGACTTGCTTTACTGATTGGCGTAACAAAGCTGCCCCACAAATCAGAAGTCGCAATACCTGTAATATCGTCAAAATCACCAACAGGCAGCGTCAAAGGCAAACCTCGCTCTTTTGCGTTCGCTTGTAAGCCAGCGGCCAACTGTGAGTTAGAGTGTTCCCACACGATGTTCTTATCGTAGTTGTCCTCTTCCACCAGCCAAACAAGGATGTTTGAGCGCGTGTCAGGCCAGTACGGTAACTGCGCTTGAGTCAACAGAGAGCGGATTTGAGCACCGTTAAAACGCATGCGCAATGTTGATTGATCGTTGCTTTCGCCAAAACTCATTTGAGACATGTACTGCGCACTCTTGCGCATCGCCTTTTGAATTGTCTCATTCGAAGCGACATCAGTTTGGCCAGTCGCACGTATCAATACCTGCTCCATACCTGTATTTCTTGCCACTTGTTCTGGCTGTTTGTCTTCAGCGTTAATCGCAACTTCAGCACTAAAGATATCTACTTGAGTTAAGGCGTAACTCGGAGAGGCTAATAGTCCCATCAACAACAATGCTATATAGCGCATACTGATCCTAATATTCAAATCTTGTGCCTAGATGATAAGCAACTATGGATTGAGGGGCAAGGTCGATAACACCCACTCTGTTTAATAACCACAAAATATCACCTGGCCATGATAAATCGCTCACTTATAGGCTGAATTTCCGAGCCTTGATAAATATAAAACATCACTAAGATAAATAAATTTGATCTATTTGGTGCGGCAATCGATTGCTAAGTGATAGAATCCTGCGAATTTTATTTTTCACTTTTCATATAACGACCATTTTTAAGGACATAACATGAAGAATGCTCTGCAAGGTGCACAAATGCTGTTCGTAGCTTTTGGTGCGCTTGTACTCGTGCCGCTACTGACTGGACTCGATCCTAACGTTGCACTCTTTGGCGCAGGTATCGGTACCCTTTTATTCCAACTTATTACACGCCGTTCAGTGCCAATCTTCTTAGCGTCTTCTTTTGCATTCATCGCGCCTATCATGTTTGGTATTCAAACTTGGGGTGTAGGTGCAACCATGGGCGGTCTTATGGCGGCAGGTGTTGTGTATGTATTAATGGGTGCGTTGATTAAAGTACGTGGCGTAGCCTTCATCCACAAGTTACTTCCACCTGTGGTCGTTGGCCCTGTAATCATGGTTATCGGTCTAGGCCTTGCGCCTGTGGCGGTAAACATGGCGCTAGGTAAAACAGGTGATGGCGCAGTTCAACTTGTTGATGCAGACGCAGCACTGTGGATCTCTTCGATTTCACTGTTAGTGACAATTGTCATCAGTGTGTTCTCTAAAGGCTTCCTTAAGCTACTACCAATCTTCGGTGGTATTGTTGCGGGATACATAACAAGCCTGGTTTATGGCGCAGTCGACTTCGCACCTGTTGCACAAGCGTCGTGGTTGGCACTGCCAAACTTCACTATGCCTGAATTCAACATCAACGCTATCTTCTTCATGGTGTTTGTCGCGATTGCACCAGCCGTTGAGCACGTAGGTGACATGCTTGCGATTTCCAACGTGACGGGTAAAGACTACCTTAAGAAGCCAGGCCTGCACCGCACAATCACAGGCGACGGCGTGGCAACGATTGCTGCATCGATGCTGGGCGCTCCACCAAACACAACCTATAGTGAAGTAACAGGCGCGGTAATGCTGACTAAAGCATTCAACCCGGTGATCATGACTTGGGCTGCGGTAACAGCCATTGTTCTTGCATTGGTTGGCAAGCTAGGCGCACTACTCCAAACAATTCCGGTTCCTGTGATGGGCGGCATCATGATTCTACTATTTGGTTCTATCGCAACCGTAGGCTTGAATACTCTAATTCAGAACAAAGTCGATCTACACAAATCACGTAACCTTGTGATTGTGGGCATTACGTTAGTCTTCGGTATTGGCGGCATGGCATTTGGCATCGGCGACTTTAGCCTACAAGGCGTAAGCTTATGCGGTATCGTCGCGATTCTACTTAACTTAGTACTTCCAGATGAGCTAGGTGACAACACTGTGGTAGATAAAGCTCAAATCGATTAATGAATAGGTAACCGTAGATTCAAAAGAATCACAAACCAACAAGATCAAAAAAGGGAGAGCATTGAATGCTCTCCCTTTTTATTAATACGGCTAATTCAGCGAGTTAAGAAACGGTTTAGAGTCACTTAAGCTGAAACCGAATTACTTAGTACCGAAGATCTTATCACCAGCATCGCCAAGACCAGGAACAATGTAGCCCTTGTCATTTAGCTTCTCATCGATTGCAGCAGTGTAAAGCTCAACGTCTGGGTGCGCTTTTTCTAGAGCAGCGATACCTTCAGGAGCAGCAACAAGCACAAGAATCTTAAAGTGCTTACAACCTTTCTCTTTCATCAGGTCGATAGTCGCGATCATAGAACCACCTGTCGCAAGCATTGGATCTACGACTAGAGCAATACGCTCGTCGATGTTAGATGCAAGCTTGTTGAAGTATGGTACTGGCTCAAGCGTTTCTTCGTCACGGTAGATACCAACAACACTGATACGTGCACTTGGGATGTGCTCAAGAACGCCGTCCATCATGCCTAGACCAGCACGTAGGATTGGCACTACAGTTACTTTTTTACCTTTAATTTGGTCAACTTCAACTGGACCGTTCCAACCGTTAATCGTTACGCGCTCAGTTTCAAAGTCTGATGTCGCTTCGTATGTTAGAAGGCTACCCACTTCTGTCGCTAGCTCACGAAAACGCTTAGTGCTAATCTCACCTTCACGCATCAGGCCAATTTTATGTTTTACTAGCGGGTGTTTCACTTCAACAACTTTCATTTCCAACTCCGGCAATATTTAAACAAACCTGTAGATTATACACGAACTTTGTGGTTATTTCAGAATCTTTATTCTAATAAAAAAAACCGCGCAAACGTTTGCTCTTGGTAATCAAGCCCTGTTAGAATAGCGCCGTTTTCACATCCAACTTAAGTTCGAGGACTATCCCGTGAGTGGTAATACTTCTTCTCTAAGCTACAAAGACGCTGGTGTTGATATCGACGCAGGTAATGCACTAGTAGACCGTATTAAAGGTGCTGTTAAACGCACTCGTCGCCCTGAAGTAATGGGCGGTATTGGTGGCTTTGGCGCCCTATGTGAACTTCCAACGAAATACAAAGAGCCAGTACTTGTTTCAGGTACTGATGGTGTTGGTACTAAACTTCGCCTTGCTTTGGATCTGAAAAAACACGACACCATTGGTATCGATCTAGTGGCAATGTGTGTGAACGACCTAATCGTTCAAGGTGGTGAGCCGCTATTCTTCCTAGACTACTACGCAACAGGTAAGCTAGATGTAGATACAGCAGCAGACGTTGTTTCTGGTATCGCTGAAGGTTGTGTTCAAGCTGGTTGTGCACTAATCGGCGGTGAAACGGCTGAAATGCCAGGCATGTACGAAGGCGACGACTACGACGTAGCTGGCTTCTGTGTTGGTGTTGTAGAGAAAGCTGACATCATCGACGGTACTAAAGTAGCAGCAGGTGACGCACTTATCGCTGTTGGCTCAAGTGGTCCACACTCAAACGGTTACTCTTTAATTCGTAAAGTTCTAGAAGTTTCTGGTGCTGATAAGAGTGAAGAACTAGAAGGTCGCACTATCGGTGAGCACCTACTAGAACCCACTAAGATTTACATCAAATCGGCACTTAAGATGATTGCAGAGCATGACATTCATGCTATCTCGCACATCACAGGTGGTGGTTTCTGGGAAAACATCCCACGCGTACTTCCTGAAGGTACTAAAGCAGTCATTGATGGCAAGAGCTGGGAATGGCCTGCTATCTTCAACTGGCTACAAGAGAAAGGTAACGTGGAGACATTTGAAATGTACCGCACTTTCAACTGTGGTGTAGGCCTAGTTGTTGCTCTACCTAAAGATCAAGCAGACGCTGCTGTTGAACTACTGAAAACTGAAGGCGAAAACGCTTGGGTTATCGGTGAGATCGCAAACGCTGAAGCTGGCGAAGAGCAAGTTGAAATCAAATAAGTGATACGCGCACTTACTTAGTTAATCAATGAGGACCTAATGGTCCTCATTTTGCTATTTAGCCCGCAGAAAACCTTAGTTTATGTAGGTAATATAGATACCAATCGTAGTAAGTAACTGGTCATCCTAGCTTGTTAAAACGCTCGATCACGTCGTTAGAAATTTTGATTGTAGGATAACTACTTATCTAAAATCTCTGCCTTGTTCTCAAGCCTTTTTCCTGCGCTATTTATGAGCACTTACTTACTGTGATTGGTATAAACTCCAGTTAATCAATCGTATGACCCACTCTATGAAAAACAATCACTCAAATAAAACCAGTCACTCTAAGAAAAACATCGTTGTGTTAGTTTCAGGAAGCGGAAGTAATTTACAGGCAATTTTGGATGCCTGTGATAGCAATATGATTGATGCTTCAGTTAAGGCGGTCTTCTCGAACAAAACAGAGGCTTTTGGATTAGAACGAGCGAAAGCCGCAGGTGTTGACGCACATTCAGTGAATCCAAAAGACTTTGGTTCACGTGAAAAGTTTGACCATGAATTGATGATTCAGATCGATGCCTACCAACCCGATTTAATCGTACTAGCAGGATACATGCGTATCCTAAGTTCAGAGTTTGTTCGTCACTATGCGGGTAAAATGGTCAACATCCACCCTTCCCTGTTACCTAAATATCCAGGTCTACACACCCACCAGCGTGCTATTGATGCGCAAGACAAAGAACACGGTACTAGCGTCCACTTTGTTACCGAAGAACTTGATGGTGGCCCTGTGATCTTACAGGCTAAGGTTCCAGTATTTGAAGATGATGATGCTGATATGCTGGCAAGCCGAGTGCTTACTCAAGAACACTGCATTTACCCTATGGTCTGCAAATGGTTCGCGGAAGATCGTTTATCAATGCTAAATGGGCAGGCTGTCTTAGACGGTAAGGCATTGGGCAAACACGGTTACGCAGAAGAGTAATATCAGAGTGATCCGCTAAACAAACCGACAATCACTCAAATAGAAAACAAAAAGGCCGCTTACTGACTTATTAGTGCAGTAAGCGGCCTTTCAATGTTCTGGTTAAAGCAATATGATTTATAGCATTAACTTAATGGCTCTGTCGGTGCTTGGCTCGCGACCTTTTTCGGCGCATAAGCAACATCTTCCAACGCTTGATGGTTGTTACCAATCAGCTCACCAAAATGAAACAGTGCATATTCGCCCGGCTTCATTCTAAACCACTCTTCATTGTCAGTTAGAGGCTGAGTTGCCACCACCGTTACCACATCATTAGGCGTGGTCTCTTCTTGAAAGTTGATCTCAACATCTTCATCAATCAGACTCGCATTGCCAAAAGGCGCACGTCTTGTTATCCAGTACAAATGGTTAGTACAGTATGTCATCACATACTCACCATCACTGAGTAACATGTTAAAAACGCCTTTCTCTCTTAGCTGGTCACAACACTCAGCCACAAAGCGAAACATGCCTTCCATATCTTGAGGTGGTTCCGGAAAACGCTCTTCGAGTTGTTTGAGGAGCCAACAGAAAGAGAGCTCACTGTCTGTCTCACCAACCGGTCTGAAACGACCACTAACCAGATCGTCGTAATCTGTTAACTGACCATTATGAGCAAAGGTCCAGTATCGGCCCCACAGCTCACGGGTAAAAGGGTGTGTATTTTCTAGATTAACACCACCACGGTTCGCTTGACGGATATGACTGACAACGGCTTGGCTTTTAATTGGATAGTTTTGAACCAACTCAGCGATCTTAGATTCACAGCTAGGGTTAGGATCTTTAAATGTACGAAAACCCTTTCCTTCATAGAAGGTAATACCCCAGCCATCGCGATGCGGGCCAGTATTGCCTCCACGCTGCATAAGACCAGTAAAGCTAAAACAAATATCAGTTGGCACATTCGCGCTCATACCGAGCAATTCACACATGGTTTAATCTACTCCCTATTAAAACCAATAGAGCCACAAACCTAGGCTCTAAATATCTGTAAAATTATTATTCCATCTCTTTTTCGACAAGCTGAATCACAATATGAATGATCTTAATGTGAATCTCTTGGATACGGTCTGCGTAACCAAAATGTGGCACTCGGATTTCGATATCAGCACAACCAGCCATTTTACCGCCATCTTTACCCGTCAATGCAATCGTCTTCATGCCTTTAGCTTGAGCGGTTTCAATCGCTTTTAAAATATTGGCCGAGTTACCTGAAGTCGACAGACCGAACAACACATCACCTTTACGACCTACCGCTTCTACATAACGCGAAAATACGTGGTCGTAGCCAAAATCATTACTCACGCAAGACAGGTGGCTTGGGTCTGAAATCGCAATGCCAGCGTAACCTGGGCGGTTTTCACGGTATCGGCCAGTAAGCTCTTCCGCGAAGTGCATTGCATCACAGTGTGAACCACCGTTGCCACAAGAAAGCACTTTGCCCTCTTGCTTGAATGAATCAGCAATCAGTTTTGCCGCCGCTTCAATTTGAGCGATGTTATGGTCATCACTCAGGAACTTATTCAGAACGTCAGCAGCTTCGTTCAATTCACTTTTGATTAGGTCTTGGTACATAAGGCTTATCTCTTATATTTTTTTACGCAACTTAAAGTACGTGAAATGAGAGCTGAGGGTTTTCCCCTCTTTATATCTGAGTTTACCCACAAACATGAAATAGTGTCGACACTTAAGCCCAAAGATTGCCACCTTAATTAGGGTCTCACTGTAAATCCGTCCAAATATTCGCCACCAACCTCTCACAATTAGAACTTTAGCTCTATTGAGATCACTTTTTATTCACTTTGGAGTTTTACAAATATTTAATATTCTGTTTACACTTGACTGGTTAGACCTCTTACCTAAAACTTAATAACAATAAGTGATCTCTGAAAAGGAAATCGATCATGAACATATTGCTCTCCCTACTCGGCATGACAGCCATCTTAGGCGTCTGTCTTTACCATAGAGTTAGTCTGGTACGTGCGTTAGTTGTATTAACCGGCGCAATGGTAGCATTAACAATGTTTGGCGGCGTGGCAGTCACTGGCTGGCTTTGTTACTTGTTAGCCGTTGCGATCTTTGCTGTACCGACCATTCGTCAGACCCTAATCAGCCAAAAAGCGCTCTCTTTATTTAAGAAAGTTCTTCCGGCGATGTCTCAGACAGAAAAAGAAGCACTAGAAGCTGGCACTGTATGGTGGGAAGCAGAGCTGTTCAAAGGCAAACCTGAATGGAAGAAGCTTCAGAACATTGCTGACCCGAAACTCTCTGAAGCCGAGCAAGCGTTTTTAGATGGTCCAGTGAATACCGTGTGTGAAATGGTCAACGATTACCAAGTGACACATGAGCTTGCTGATTTGCCACCAGAAGTATGGCAATACCTGAAAGACCATAAATTCTTCGCCATGATCATCAAGAAAAAATACGGCGGTTTAGAATTCTCGGCTTACGCTCAATCTTTGGTTCTTCAGAAGCTAACCGGCGTTTCTAGCGTATTGTCATCAACGGTTGGCGTACCTAACTCATTAGGCCCTGGTGAGCTATTACAACACTACGGTACTGAAGAACAAAGAAACCACTACCTGCCGCGCCTAGCGGAAGGTAAAGAGATCCCTTGTTTTGCCCTAACCAGTCCAGAAGCCGGTTCAGATGCAGGTTCAATCCCAGATTACGGTGTTGTATGCAAAGGCGAATGGCAAGGCGAAGAAGTATTGGGCATGCGCCTAACTTGGAACAAGCGTTACATCACCCTAGCACCTGTCGCGACGGTATTAGGCTTGGCCTTTAAACTGCGTGACCCTGATGGTCTGCTTGGTGATCAAAAAGATCTAGGCATCACTTGTGCGCTTATCCCAACAGATTTAAAAGGCGTAGAAATTGGCAACCGCCACTTCCCGCTAAACGTACCTTTCCAGAACGGTCCAACGCAAGGCGACGATATCTTCGTGCCTATCGATTTCATCATTGGTGGCCAGAAAATGGCAGGCCAAGGCTGGCGCATGCTGGTTGAGTGTCTGTCGGTTGGTCGTGGTATCACACTGCCTTCAAACTCAACAGGTGGTATTAAATCAGCAGCGTTGGCAACGGGTGCTTACGCTCGTATCCGTCGTCAGTTCAAACAACCGATTGGTCGCATGGAAGGGGTTGAAGAGCCACTTGCACGCCTTGCAGGTAACGCTTATGTAATGGACGCTGCGAGTAACCTAACCGTTGCAGGTATCGACCTTGGCGAAAAGCCTTCAGTTATCTCTGCAATCGTTAAGTACCACTGTACTCACCGTGGCCAACGCAGCATCATTGATGCGATGGATATCGTCGGCGGTAAAGGCATTTGTTTGGGCCCCTCGAACTTCCTAGCTCGTGGTTACCAAGGTTCGCCTATCGCGATTACGGTTGAAGGCGCAAACATCCTAACTCGTTCAATGATCATCTATGGTCAAGGGGCGATTCGTTGCCACCCTTATGTTCTTAATGAAATGGAAGCGGCTTATTCTGAAAGTAGTGATGCGCTTGATAAGTTCGATTCAGCGTTAGCAGGACACGTTAGCTTTACTATGAGTAATCTAGTCCGCAGCTTGTGGTTTGGTTTAACCGATGGTCGTGGTTCAGATGCGCCAACACCTTCAAATAAAACAGATAAACAGACACAACGTTACTACCAACAGCTAAACCGCTACAGTGCAAACCTAGCGCTACTGTCTGATATCTCAATGGCAGTTCTAGGTGGCTCACTTAAGCGTAGAGAACGTTTATCAGCAAGACTGGGGGATATCCTGAGTCAACTTTACCTCGGATCAGCAACGCTGAAACGCTTTGAAAGCGAAGGCAGCCACGGTGAAGATCTGCCGTTAGTACATTGGGGTATGCAAGATAGCTTACGTCAGACTGAAGTGGCGATTGATGAGTTCTTAGCGAACTTCCCTAACCCTGTGATTGGTCGTCTACTTCGTGTTGTGCTAATGCCATTTGGCCGTATCCGTCGTGCACCAAACGACAAACTGGATAGCAAAGTCGCGCACATTCTACAAACACCAAGTGAAACACGCTCTCGTATCGGTCGCGGCCAATACCTGGAAGCAACGGAATACAACCCAGTAGGTAAGATTGAAAAAGCGCTAGAAGTGATTCTTCAAGCTGAACCTCTGTTCGACAAAGTCTGCAAAGAGACACATCAAAAACGTGCCTTCTTACGACTTGATCTTGTTGCTCAATTAGGACTTGAAAAAGGTATCTTAACGCAAGAAGAAGCGAACCTTCTGATTAGCGCAGAGGAACATAGACTGTACACGATTAACGTGGATGACTTCTCACCAGAGGAGCTTGCAGCAAAGTCTCAGTACCCAGAACAATCGATTGATAACGTCGCCTAGGCTCTGGACTAGAACAAAAACGGGACTCCTATGAGTCCCGTTTTTTTTATTCTCAGCACTATTATGTGCACGAATGTTTTTAATCTCCGAATAGCTCAATGACGCGAATGAATTACTTTGGTGCCTTGAGCTGCATCTCAGGTAGCGCTCTTTTCTTGGCTGTCACTTTACGAATCACAAACCAAATCAGTAAACCCAATAGAATCGCGACCACATTACCCACCGCAATAATGATCATACTTCGTTGTCGGTCATCTTCACGTTTTTGAAGGATCATCAACTCTGTTGCGATACGCTTCTGTTCAGCAAGTGCTTCTTCTTGAAGACGTCGTGACTCTGCTAAGTCGATATCTTCAACAACGCTGTACGACTGCTCGGTAATTGGAAAGGTCAGTGGGCGCTGACTTGAAGTATCAGTGGCATAAACCATCCCTGACCAATTATATATCCCTAAATCGCCATTGTAAGGCACCTCTAAAGCGACTTTCATTGCGTCAACTTCAGCTTGCCCCTGCTTGTACATCACATACTCATCAGGAGCCTTTTGCTCAACATGAACCGCTAACGAGCTCGGTGCGATCATCCCCTGCTCACCAGACACCACAATAGTATGAGGTAAGCCCTCTTTTCGTGACTGAATGAAGGTGGTAGTAATTGGTGTTGGGTAAACCAAGACTTCTTGCTCTTGCGCTCGCAGGAAAACGCCATTGCCAGAAGTAATACGCGCTCTGTATTTACCAGGCTCGATATCAATTGGTAAAGAGACAGTGAACACACCATCTCCGGCTTTTTCATCAAGATCAGCGCCATCATCGGCAAACTCGCCCATCACAACAGGCACCGGGCGCGCTTCTCTTACTAAAGACTCTTCGTTTTCAACAAACTTAGTAAAGGTGACTTTAAGCTTCACGCGATCGAGAAAATCGCGTAGCACAAGCGGCTTACCATCAGAAGTCAGTCGAGCGGTAAATTTGATGCGTTCTGTCTGATACAACTTGTCGGGAAACTCATTAGCATCTAAAACTAGGTGAGATAGGAGCTTGATATTGTTCTTAGGTGAGACATTACCTATTGCTTGCCAAGGGCCGGGCATCGGGTTGTCGATAGAGATAATGTCCATGGACGATTCTTCGTACCAACGGACATTATCAGCATTGCGCCAAGAGTAGTATTTCTTGCCATCCGGGCGAACCAAAACGACAGATTTAGAGTTATCGGCTCGATAAATCACAAAGGTGACTTGTTCAATACTGGGATCAACTCGAAAACGGTTGTCCAATAAACTCATTACGGATTCTGTGGCTGCATGTAAGCCAAAGCTTAACAGCAATAAGCAACCGGTAGCCAATACCCTTAACATACTTTCTCCCTACTGACGCCAGAGGCAGCTTCCGCTTTTCTCGACGAGATCTAAACGACTTTGATGCGCTTCTACTTCATCGGCCGTAGCTCGTAAAACCTTTAGGGATTTTCGACCACTTTCTACTCTTCGTATGCTTTCCGCTTCGCCTTCCTGTTGACCAGCGTTAAATTGCAGCGAAGTTTGACCACCCGTCATCAATAAGTAGACGTCGGCTAGGATCTCCGCATCGAGCAATGCGCCGTGAAGAGTACGGTGCGAGTTATCAATACCATAACGGTCACATAAGATATCTAGGTTGTTTCTTTTACCTGGGAATATCTTCTTCGCCATCGCCAAGGTATCGGTAACTTTACAGTAGTCATCCGTTTTACCTATCGCTGGATTAAGCTTCTCAAACTCATAGTCCATAAAGCCCGTATCGAAGGGCGCGTTATGAGCCACCAGCTCAGCACCTTTGATAAAGTCGAGAAACTCTTTATGTATGTCTTGGTACTCAGGCTTATCAATCAAGAATTCATCGGTAATACCGTGAACGCCAATCGCCTCTTCTTGAATCGCACGATCAGGCTTGATGTAGACGTGAAAGTGACGCCCGGTCAACCTACGGTTGATGATCTCTACTGCACCAATTTCAACGATGCGGTGCCCCATATAGTGAGGACCACCTTCTGTATTCATACCGGTGGTTTCGGTATCGAGTACAACAATGCGCTTATTTTCGTTCGAACTGTTTTTTTCGTTCGTGCTTTGTTCTGGAGTGCTACTGGTATTCATAAGGATAACTGTGTCAGACTATGCCGATAATGTGCTTGAGGTAATAGTATCAAATCATGACGAAACAAGTTGAAATTTTCACTGATGGTTCTTGTTTAGGCAACCCAGGTCCCGGCGGCTATGGCATCGTACTTCGCTACAAAAAAGTCGAGAAGACGCTAGCAGAAGGCTTCACGCTAACAACCAATAACCGTATGGAAATGCTCGCCGCTGTCGTTGCTCTCCAAGCCCTCAAAGAACCTTGCTCTGTGATTCTGACTACAGATAGCCAATACGTGCGTCAAGGCATCACACAGTGGATTCACAACTGGAAAAAGCGTGACTGGAAAACAGCCGATAAGAAACCGGTTAAAAATGCCGATCTGTGGCAAAGGCTCGATAAAGAAACCGCTCGCCATAGCGTGGATTGGCGCTGGGTAAAAGGACACGCAGGACACAGAGAAAACGAGATGTGTGATGATTTAGCAAGAAACGCAGCGGAAAATCCGACTCAAGAAGATACGGGCTATCAACCAAGCTAATCACCTTTTGAAGTTAGACGTACATTTCAGAAAACGATTTATTGTTCCTGGAACTAATTGATAACGCCTTAAACTATTGGATAGTTTCTTAACAGAACTAATAGATGAAAAGCCGACAACTAGTCGGCTTTTTCTGTTTTTAACGGATATGAAGCTTTAGCTGAATCCATTGTACGGCGCGTGTTGGTTCTAAAACTCGCTCCAACAGGCGAGAAGCGTCGCTTAAGGTGCCAATGCGGCTTGATAGGTTTGAGCGGGTAAGTACGCTTGCGAGCAACAATAAAGTATTGGCTGCCAGCAAAAGAGGCACAGCCACCTAAAGCGTTCTCCAACCACGTCCACATCGCTTGATACTTACTCATCGGAAACAACGCGTAGGTATCACAATGAATCACTTCATAATTAAGCACACCGAGCCAGTCTTTAATTCGATTTGGCGTGTACATGCGCCCACTCCAAGGCAAGCTGTTCTTTCGCCAAGGCATCAAACTGGCGAGCCCCGTCACACTGAAAGGGTTGAAGCCAGTAATGATGATATAGCCATCGTCCATCATCACTCGGTCGACTTCTCTCAATAATCGATGCGGGTCATTGCTATAATCTAATTGATGACTGAGCACCACAACATCAAAGCTTTTCTCCAAAAAGGGCAAATTATAGCCATCTGCTATCACATTATGTAATGGGTTCTGGATATCTAGGTTTACTTGATGTTGAATGTTGCATGTGCAGCTAGAAATCTCACTACTGAGGCCGCCGAGCTTGAGCATATGGTAACCAAATAGCTTTGGGCACCACTCATCGAGTCGAGTTTGAATAGATTCTCTCAACCAGTCCCCATTGTGCAACTGTGCCCAAGTGTAGGGATGTTCAAACTTCTTTCTGCTACGTGCTGGCTTCATCAATAATCTGTCTCACTTATTCTGTCGCACTGAAAGTGACTGGAGAACCAATAATGTTACATATCAAAAGCATACCTGCATTTAACGACAATTACATCTGGCTGATTGAAAATAGCGATCGCCGTTGTGCTGTCGTCGACCCTGGTGATGCGGCTCCAGTATTAGAGTACTTAGCGAACCATGAGCTAACTTTAGATGCAATCTTGATTACACACCACCACCACGATCACATTGGTGGCGTTCCAGAGCTGGTAAGACAATTTCCCGGCGTCGATGTTGTTGGCCCTCGAAATGAACCTATCCCGACATTAACGCATCCGGTTGATGATGGTGACCAGTTAGAACTGTTTGGTGAAGTCTTCCTCGTGTTAGGACTAAGCGGACACACTGCTGGTCATATTGGCTATGTGGGTGATGCCAAACTATTTTGTGGTGATGTCTTGTTCTCAGCAGGCTGTGGCCGAATCATGGAAGGCACACCACAACAGATGTTCGATGCGCTGAATAAGATCACAGCGCTGCCTCAAGAAACCGAAGTGTATTGTGCACATGAATACACTGCAGCCAATATCGCTTTCGCATTAGCGGTTGAGCCTGATAACCAACATTTGCAGCAATATCGCGACCAAGTGAACCGACTGCGTGCCCAAAATAAGTCGACCATCCCCACAAATTTGAGACAAGAGAAGTTTGTTAACCCCTTCTTGCGCTATACCGAGCCAAGTGTAGTGAAATCAGTGTCTAATCGTACTGAGCAAACTGATCCTTTATCAGTATTTACCGCTTTACGTGCGTGGAAGAACGAATTTTAACAAATACAGACTTGTCACTCATAGGGGGTGGCAAGTATTATCATCGGCCGTTTATTAAAAAGGCTGTAACATGCGAGTTAAGTACAGCTGGGCTTTGGTATTACTACTTTCTGGTTGCCAATTAACTCAGTCAGAGAATCCAGACCAAGCTTCCAAGCAAACCAACACCTCTCCTACTAAAGAAGTTTCTCAAGCGAACGTTTCACCAGATGCGACCAACAAAGAGCCAAAAGTTGAAGCACCTGTCGTTACTCCACAAACACAAGAAGATGTTTGGAAACGTATTGCTATGCAACTTGAAATGGAAGTGCCCGACCAAAAGAAGGTCGACTACTACCGAACTTGGTATCTTAAACACCCTAGTCATCTAAAAACCGTATCAAAACGTGCTGAGCCTTTCCTTTATTTGATCACCACCAAGATTGAAGAAAGAGACCTGCCTTTAGAACTGGCACTGTTGCCCGTTGTTGAAAGCTCATTTGATGCATTTGCGTATTCTCACGGTAGCGCCGCTGGCTTATGGCAGTTCATTTCAGGCACCGGTGAAGCTTACGGGCTAGAACAGAACTTCTGGTACGACGGCCGCCGAGATGTTGCCGCTTCAACCGATGCTGCATTGGATTTCCTAACCGACCTAAACAAACGTTTTGATGGCAACTGGCAACACGCAATCGCTGCCTACAATAGTGGTGGTGGACGTGTAAACAGCGCAATCCGCAAGAACAAGAAGCTTGGTAAGCCAATCGACTTCTTCTCACTGGACCTGCCAAAAGAGACTAGCAGCTACGTACCTAAGCTGCTGGCACTGGCCGACGTAATTGCCAACCAAGAAAAATATGGCATTGATATTCCTGCAATTCCAAACAAGCCGGTGCTGACTCTAGTTAACCCGGAAGAGCAACTGGATTTAGCAATCGCAGCTAACTACGCAGGCATTCCAGTAAAAGAGCTGCAAGGCTATAACCCTGCCTATAACCAGTGGGCGACGGCACCAGAAAAACACCAACAATTACTGCTTCCCTTAGATTCAGTTGAAAAGTTCAACAGAGAAGTCACGGCCAATAAAGGCAAAGGCATGAAGCTAGTACGTTACAAGGTTCAATCTGGCGACAGCATCAGCGTACTGGCAAATAAATACAACACCACCAGCAAAGTGATTCGCTCAGCGAACGGTTTGACCAACAACAATATTCGTATTGGTCAGCACCTACTGATCCCTACTTCGACTAAAGATGATAAAGCTTACGCTCTCAGCGCTTCAAACCGTCTAGCAAACACACAGTCAAAGAGTCGCGGTCAATATAAGCTAACCCACAAAGTAAAAAGTGGTGACAGCTTATGGACGATTGCACGCGCAAATAAGGTATCTCACCAATCACTTGCTAAGTGGAATGGTATGGGGCCACGCGACACGTTACGAGTTGGTCAAGAGTTGGTCATTTGGAAGAACGGTTCTGACGGTGCCATCATCCGCACCATCTTCTATAACGTAAGATCAGGTGACACAGTCAGCGGTATTGCATCAAAGTTCAAAGTAAAAAGTGCAGATGTTGTAAAATGGAACGCTTTGCAGAACAAGAAATACCTACAGCCAGGACAAAAACTGAAGCTGTATGTTGATGTAACTAAGGTAAGTGTATGAATCCGTCAAGTAACCCACTCGTCATGCTGTTGGATATATTCCGTTCACCAACAGCGTGTTTCTTAGCGCTTTATCAACGAAGTGCTTGGGGATGGCAACCCTACGTCGTATTAATGCTCAGCCCCTTTTTGTTTTGGGGTGCTTATTTTTCGAATGTAGATTTTGCATGGCTAAGTGCTGAATTGTCACAACAACTGGCTCAAACTAACCCTGACCAATTGGCGTTACTCGACAGCAACACCCTACTCGCAAGTGAAATCATCAACGACGTATTTAGCCGAACGCTAACCATCGTTTTGTTGGCATTCTGGTTTAACCTCGCAACTAAGCCAAGTCAACATCAACATAGCTTTTGGCGATGGTTTGCAGCGGCATCCGTTATCATCTTCCCTGCAGTTTTAGGCGACATTGCGAGCTACGCAAGCCTGATACTTAAGCATGGGCATGTGATGAACTACGCTGCTGACTTGAACAGCTTAAACGGCTTAATTAAGTTACCACTAACCAATGAGTGGTCACAGTTTGCTAGCTCGTTGCCACTATTATTACCATGGTACATCGTACTGGGTTATGCAGCGGTATTAACTTGGACTGAGTTTGAACGTGGTCAAGCATTGGTAATTTCTGGCTTACCATGGATTGGCTACTACCTAATCTGGGCGCTCTACATTTTAATCTTCTAAGCTGAAGAGATAAAAAGAAGGCTGGCGAAAATTCACTCGTCTATTTAGCCTTAAACGTCACTCGCATTGGGTTATGATCAGAAGCGTCCGTAATGGGCGCTTTTGCTTTTTCTACCTCGAGCCCTCGATAGAACACATGGTCTAGCACTAAACCCGTAATAAATTGAGTGCGATCATCTGGATCAAAAGCAACCTCTGTCAAACCAACCTTTTCCAACGCATCTTTCAATACAGCGAAGCGAGCCTCACTCCAACTATTAAAATCCCCAGCAAAAATAACAGGCCCACGATACTTTTGCAGATTGTCAGTTAAGCTCTTGAGCTGAGCCTCGTAATCTTCGGTACCAAAGGTAAAGTTCACAGCATGAATATTAATCACCGCCAGTTCTTCGCCATTACTGAGCAGGTAACGAGACCAAAGCGCGGATTTAGGCAATTGAAGCCAAGGTTCTTCATGAGTATAAGCACAAGCTTCGATCGGTAAATGCGTCGCTAAGTTAAGTACACCAGCACTTTTCTCAAAGGCTTCAAACGCATTAACTCGTGTACTTCCCCACTGACCACTTGTCACCCATTGGCGAAGCCCTTCTGTCATACTCGCTTCTTGCAGCAAAACTAAATCGCTACCTGCTGACAGCTTATTCAACTCACTCTGCCAATTACTGCGGTTTTGCTTGTAGATATTCCACACGGTAATATCTAAGCCGTCAGACACATCAATCGCTTTCGGTGCAGAGTTTTGGTAACAGCTGTAGATGTCGTTGCTGGTACTTTGAGAGGAAGTGATCAGGTTGGGTTTATTCGGTATCACAAAGATAAAATGAAAACTAACGACAACAAGCGTTATCAGCAGTGTGATAACAATGATGGTTTTCTTAAACATACAGCACCCTACCAGAAATGAAAAAGGAGCGATAAACGCTCCTTTTAGGGTAATAGTTTTTTTATACGGCGTCTTCGTCTTCTTCGCCAGTACGAATACGTACCACACGTTCAACGTCAGTAATGAAGATCTTACCGTCGCCGATTTTACCTGTTTGCGCTGTTTCGATAATGGTATCAACACACTGGTCAGCCACTTCGTCAGTCACAACAATTTCCAATTTCACTTTAGGTAAAAAGTCGACCATGTACTCTGCGCCACGGTATAGCTCAGTATGACCTTTCTGACGTCCAAAGCCTTTAACTTCAGATACTGTCATACCCGTAATACCCACTTCTGCAAGTGCTTCACGTACATCATCAAGTTTGAATGGCTTGATAATGGCTTCAATCTTTTTCATGTTCATCCCTTAAACTGTGCGAATGGCTCATTATCGGTTAGCTATAGTAAACATTCAATGAAAAAAGCCAGAGCATTAAAGCTCTGGCTCGAAATTTATCATCTTGTTTAATCAGCGCTTTAAGAAGGTTTTACTTAAGGCTTGCGTAGTAAGCGGCTAGATTAGCAATATCTGCATCATTCAGCATTGAAGCTTGAGCCTGCATTACAGCAGCCAAACCGCCGGTGCGCTGGCCGTTCTTATATGCGTTAATTGATGAAGCGATGTATTGCTCGTTTTGACCTTTAAGGTTTGGGTAGCCTGGGATCACTGCGATACCGTCAGCACCATGACATGCTGCACAGATTGCTGCTTTAGCTTGACCCGCAGCAACATCACCCGCCAGAGCGTTACCACTCAATAGTCCAAATCCAAGAACTAATCCTAGTGTAATTTTCTTCATTGCATATTCCATTAATTATTTTTATTAAAGTGACGGTGAATTGTGACACAAACTTTTTCTACTTGCTCCAAAGCGCTTCACAATCTTGACCTTCGTAGTTTTTATCTACGAATAAGCCTAAAACAGCGATCACTCGATCGCCATCCATTAATATCGGCGTTCTGCGTCTTAACCAACTAGGTACTTGGTACTCTTGAAACAACTTCTTCAGCTTCCTGCTATGACCTCGCCCAACAGGGTGAGCCGATAATCCTTCGGGGTTAAAGGTAACACGTAATACCGCATTTTGGTTTGGTAAGCTGAACGTTTGTACACGACGACCAGGTTCGGACTCAGGTCCCCCCACTTGCAAGCTGACATCTCCCAAGCCATCAGGCAGAACCAACCTTCCTCCAACAGAAACGTCACCTTGCCAGCCCGATAGATCTTTAGTCTCTCGAACCAAATAGAGTTTTTGATTAAAACGCCTAACTTCAACGCCATTTAACACCAGCTTAGGGTTGGCATCCGCCTGAGCACACGCCACTTCCTCCCAGATAAGCTGGAGTTGCTTTTGACTCGGCATCGGTTGATTACAATGGTTAAGCCACATTCTTAATAAACGTGCGCGTAGTAAATCAGAGTGCTGGTATAACGCTTCGATGCTTAAGCTTTGGTTCTGGTTGCCACCTAAAGCTTGCTGTAAGTGGGATTCTAACAACTCATCTAACAGTAACTCTTGCTCTGCACATAGCTGAGCGCTGCGACTGACCGACTCTCGGAAACTAGGCCAACGCTCGGTCAGTGCCGGAGTGACTTGATGACGAATAAAATTGCGGTCAAAGCGAACGTCTTGATTACTCTCATCTTCTACCCAAGTTAAAGCCATATCGCGCGCCGCCCCTTCAATATCCGTTCTCGTCACCGACAGCAGTGGGCGAACGATATAAGCATTAGCAAACGGCATCACTTTCGCCATTGAAGAGAGCCCTTTCGGACCACTGCCACGCTTCAACGCCAACAAGAAAGTCTCGACTTGGTCATCGATGTGTTGACCTGTAACTAATACATCACCTTGTCTAATATGCTTTTTAAAGGCTTGGTATCGCGCGTCTCGAGCCAGCTTTTCAACGCTTTCTCCACTGCTGATATCTAGCGAGACTCGTTCAATGAACAAGGAAACCGACAAAGCATCACACCATGCTTGGCACTGCCCTGCCCAGTGATCAGCATTGTTGCTTAAGCCATGATGAACATGTACCGCACAGCACTCAATGTGATGGGACTTAGCGTATTGTGCAGCTAGCTCCAACAAAACTCGTGAATCGACACCACCACTAAAAGCAACCACCAACCGACAAGGTTTGAGCTCGCTTTGGCTAAGTACAAATGTGAAGGTATCAATTAAGTGTGTCATGAGACTAATAGACCAAGAAATCGTGTGTGACGGGATAATGTCTTAATAATAAAAAAGGGTTGGCACTGAGTCCAACCCTTTCATCATTTGTTCGTATAGCTAGAGCCTTATCGCTAAGGCAACTTATCAGCAGTAGCCGTAGCTCATTAGGCGCTGGTAACGACGCTCAAGCAGAGTTTCGTTGTCGAATTGCTCTAGCTCTTCTAGCTGTTTAACTAACATGTCTTTCATGTTCTGAGCCGTTTGTGCAGGGTCACGGTGCGCGCCGCCTAGAGGCTCTGGAATGATTTCGTCGATAAGCTCAAGCTCTTTAAGACGAGGAGCAATCAGGCCCATCGCTTCAGCGGCTTGCGGTGCTTTATCTGAATCGCGCCATAGGATTGAAGCACAACCTTCTGGAGAGATTACTGAGTACGTAGAGTACTGAAGCATGTTCACGTAGTCACCAACACCAATCGCTAGTGCACCACCAGAACCGCCTTCACCCACAACGTTACAAATAACAGGAACTGAAAGGCCAGCCATCACTTTTAGGTTTTTAGCGATAGCTTCAGATTGACCACGCTCTTCAGCGCCAACCCCTGGGTATGCGCCCGCAGTGTCGATGAAAGTAATAATAGGCATGTTGAAACGCTCAGCGGTTTCCATTAGACGAAGCGCCTTACGGTAACCTTCTGGCTTTGGCATACCAAAGTTACGGATCACTTTCTCTTTAGTCTCACGACCTTTCTGGTGGCCAATAACCATAACAGGACGGCCATTTAGACGAGCCATACCACCCACAATAGCTTTGTCGTCAGCGTAAGCGCGATCACCCGCCATCTCTTCAAACTCTGTGAATGCATGCTCCAGGTAATCTTTGGTGTAAGGACGTTGAGGGTGACGAGCAAGTTGAGCTACCTGCCATGCACCTAAGTCACTAAAGATTTTCTGTTTAAGCTCTAAGCTTTTTTTCTCTAGTTGTTCGATTTCTTTGTCTAGATCTACCGCTGTGTCACCACCGTGACGCGAAACGTCACGTAGCGCTTCGATTTTTGCTTCAAGTTCAGCGATAGGCTTTTCAAATTCTAGAAAGTTCAGGCTCATCTATGAATCCTTGTTGATTCAGCTCCGCATTCACGAAGCTAAATTTTAGTTAAATTCGAGTTCTACTTGGCTATTTCCAAGCAGCTGTTTTAATTCGTCTAGTAATGTATCACTTGGCGTCACACGCCATTCTGTGCCCAATGTTAACCGCGCTCTAGCGTCGGCACGCTGGTAGTATACATTGACTGGGACCGTTCCGGCTCTATAAGGTTCTAAGATTTGACTAAAGCGTTCAAAAAATTGACCGTTAATTTGGGATTGGTCGATAGATATCGACACCCCACGAGCATATTTCTCACGGGCGCTTCCTAAGTCCATGACCTCGCGCGCGGACATTTTAAGCCCGCCATTGAAATCATCAAAGCTGACCTGTCCGGAAACGACCACAATTTTGTCTTTTTCGAGCAATTCTGCGTAGCGATCGAGCGCATCCGAGAACAACATCACTTCCATTCGGCCCGAACGGTCATCAAGTGTCATCAAACCGATTCGCGTACCGCGCTTTGTCGTCATCACTCTCGCAGCAATCACCAAGCCAGCAATCGTTAGTGATTGGTCACGACGCGTTGGCGTGGCATCTTTTAAGCGACAGCTGGTGTATTTCGCTAACTCTTTGATGTAAGCGTTAACCGGGTGACCCGTTAAATACAAACCAAGCGTTTCACGTTCCCCCTCAAGCCAAACCTTCTCAGGCCATTTAGGCACTTGGGTATACTTGTGCTCAACCTCTTCCGGAGCGTCGGTCAACACACCAAACATATCAGATTGACCAAAAGACTCGGCATGGTGATGTTGGCTCGCCGCCTTCACCGCATCTTTCAAAGATGCCATCATCGCCGCTCGGTGAGGACCTAATCTATCTAAGGCTCCGGATAGAATCAACTTTTCGATAACACGTTTGTTGACCTTCTTCAGATCAAGGCGTGCACAGAAGTCGAATAAGTCTTTAAAATAACCGCCTTTGTTTCGCGCTTCAATGATCGCTTCAATAGGGCCTTCACCGACCCCTTTTATCGCACCGATGCCATAAACAATCGCGCCATCTTCATCGACGTTAAAGCGGTACAGACCCGAGTTGATATCTGGTGGCAAAAGCTTGAGCTTCATACGGAAACATTCATCAACAAGGCCGATAACCTTCTCGGTGTTATCCATATCCGCCGTCATTACCGCAGCCATAAATTCCGCTGGGTAGTGCGTTTTCAGCCATAGAGTTTGATAAGAAACCAGTGCGTATGCAGCCGAGTGAGATTTGTTAAAGCCGTAGCCCGCAAATTTCTCTACCAAGTCAAAGATCTTCATGGCAAGTTCGCCATCAACACCGTTGGCTTCAGCGCCCTCTTTAAAGGTACCACGCTGTTTCGCCATCTCTTCTGGCTTTTTCTTACCCATCGCACGACGCAACATATCCGCGCCGCCAAGCGTATAGCCTGCCAGAATCTGTGCAATCTGCATTACCTGTTCTTGGTACAGGATGATGCCGTAGGTAGGTTCTAGTGTCTCTTTCAGTGATTCGTGTTGCCACGTTTCATCAGGGTAAGATACCGCTTCACGGCCGTGTTTACGGTCGATAAAGTTATCTACCATGCCTGATTGCAGAGGACCCGGACGGAACAGGGCTACCAATGCGATGATATCTTCAAAACAGTCGGGCTGTAGACGTTTGATCAGGTCTTTCATACCACGCGATTCCAGCTGGAATACCGCGGTGGTTTCAGAATTTTGTAATAGATTGAACGACGCTTGGTCATCAAGAGGAATCGACTCGATACGAACCGGTTCTTTACCCTCTTTCTTCAAACGTGGGTTCACTAGGCCTAACGCCCAGTCGATGATGGTCAGGGTACGCAGACCCAAGAAGTCGAACTTAACCAAGCCAGCTGTTTCAACGTCATTCTTATCGAATTGCGTTACTGGGAAGTTACCTTCAGCATCGGCATAAATTGGTGCAAAATCGGTGATCGTGGTAGGTGATATAACAACACCACCCGCATGCTTACCGGCATTTCGCGTACAACCTTCAAGGATGCGACACTTATCAATTAGCTCACGGACTTCTTCATCGCCATCGTAAAGCTCTGGCAATGCCGGTTCAGCAAGGAACGCTTTTTCGAGCGTCATGCCCGGATCTGGCGGTACAAGCTTTGAGATTCGATCGACGAAACCAAACGGGTGACCCAGTACGCGGCCTACGTCACGGATTACCGCTTTTGCCGCCATGGTACCAAAAGTGATGATCTGAGATACCGCATCACGACCATACATTTCAGCAACGTGATCAATTACTTGGTCACGTTTATCCATACAGAAGTCGATATCAAAATCGGGCATCGATACACGTTCTGGGTTCAAGAAACGTTCGAAAAGTAGATCGTACTCAAGCGGATCAAGGTCGGTGATATCAAGCGCGTAAGCCACCAAAGAACCGGCGCCAGAACCACGCCCTGGACCTACGGGCACATCGTTGTCTTTTGACCACTGGATAAACTCCATTACGATCAAGAAGTAACCTGGGAAACCCATGTTATTGACAACTTCGAGCTCGATCTTAAGTCGCTCATCGTATTCCGGCCTGCGCTCAGCACGAACTTTTTCATCTGGGAATAGGAACGCTAGACGTCGCTCAAGACCTTCTTCAGATTTCTTGATCAGGAAGTCTTCAATCGCCAAACCTTCCGTTGGGAAGTTAGGCAGGAAGTATTCGCCCAGACGAACCGTTACATTACAACGCTTAGCGATCTCAACACTATTCTCAAGTGCTTCAGGTATATCTGAGAACAACTCGCACATCTCTTCTTCGCTACGAAGATACTGTTGCGCGCTGTAATTTTTAGGACGACGAGGATCGACCATCGTGAAGCCATCATGAATCGCCACGCGGATTTCATGGGCATCAAAAAGGTCTTCAGTAAGGAATACTACTTCGTTGGTCGCAACAACAGGCAAGTCTTCTTGCTCAGCAAGCTCTAACGCGAAGTGCAGGTAAGACTCTTCATCCGGACGTCCAGTACGAATCAGTTCCAAGTAAAAACGATCGGCGAAGTACGTTTTGTAAAACTCGACGCTGCTTGCCACTAGCTCACGGTTGCCTTTCAGTAACGCCTTACCAATCTCACCTTCCTTCGCACCCGATAGGATAATTAGGCCTTCGGCATTCTCAATTAGCCACTCTTTATCAATAACAGGCTGATGCTGAACATGACCGCGAAGGTAGGCTTTTGAGATAAGCAGCGTTAGATTGTTATAACCTTTATTGTCGGTTGCAATGACGGTGAGCTTGGTCAACTCGTCACCGAACTCTGGAGACTGCATTAGGAAGTCAGCACCAATAATTGGTTTAACCCCGCACCCATGAGCAGTACCGTAGAACTTAACCAAACCACACAGGTTGGTAAAGTCGGTAAGTGCTAGAGCAGGCATACCCATTTCAGCGACTTTTTTAACTAATGGAGGCACCTTGGATAGGCCATCCACCATCGAAAAGTCACTGTGTACGCGTAGGTGAACAAATTTTGGATCTGACATTATTTTTCCTGAGTTCTAGGTTTGAGCCTAGGATTACAACTGTGTGTATTCTATTTTTTTCTACCGCAAGTTAGCAACTTTATTCGAAGCCCAGCTCTAGTTAACGTAAGCTCTAGTCTATATAGAGCTTAATCAATACGCTCTAATCTATGCCAAGAATACGTTTTACTGGCTTAAAGCTTTTACGGTAGTGCTCGGTTACGCCATGTTTTTCAATCGCTTCGAAATGCGCTTTAGTCGGGTAACCTTTATGTTTAGCAAAACCAAACTCTGGATGAAGTTTATCAAGCTCTTCCATCTCTTGGTCTCGAACGACTTTAGCGATAATCGACGCCGCACTGATTTCAGCCACTCGCAAGTCACCCTTTACAATAGCAAGACCGTCCATTGGCAGTTCTGGGACACGGTTTCCATCGATTAGTGCCATATCAGGTTGAACGCTCAACCCTGCGATAGCTCGCTGCATAGCAACCATCGTCGCTTGCAGAATATTCAACTCATCAATTTCTTGTGGAGAACAACGACCAACAGACCATGCCAGAGCTTTCTCTTTAATTTCTGGAAGCAAAGCTAGGCGCTTTTTCTCAGATAATTTCTTTGAGTCGTTCAAGCCTTCGATTGGGTTGTTTGGATCGAGGATAACCGCAGCGGTCACTACATCGCCAACCAAAGGGCCACGGCCTACTTCATCCACACCAGCAAACAACTGGTAACCTTGCGGGTACTCAAAAGGAGGAAGCTCTTTTTTCTCTTTTACTGCCATAACTAATCTCTTAATGTTCTGTAAGTAAGCGCTTTATGCTTCAACAAAAGGTCGGTCAATCAACTTCAATACCGCGTTAGCGGCTTGTTTGTCTGCGTCTTTGCGGATCCAATGATGCATCTCAGTAAAACGTTCGATCAAGGCACTGTTATCGGCTGATAGCATCTTATCGACAGATGGGAACAAAAAGTCTGGGTGACACTCTTCAAGAATATGCTCTTTGACGATCTCTTCCCCAGCCAAGATATTCGGCAATGATACAAACTCAGTGATCGCCAACTTCTTAACAATGTAACCTGTCAGCTTATTTACTTTGTAACCAACCACCATAGGGCGCTTAAGTAACATACATTCAAGAGCCACGGTACCTGAAGCCAAGAGCACAGAATCAGCAGCGGTAATCACGTTGGTTGCCGTATCTTCGACTAACGTGAATTCAAGCTCAGGTGCGGTCGATTGCCAGATTTCAGTAAACTGCTTTTTACGCTGCTCATTAACGAGCGCAACAACAAAATTGATATCCGGATACTTATGCTTAATACGCTGGCAAGTTTCGATAAATGGTTGAGCAATCAAACCCATCTCACCACCACGACTGCCCGGCAATACGGCCAACCACTGCTTGTCTTGATCAAGACCTAAAAGCTCTCGCGCATTCTGTTTACTTGGCTCTAAAGGAATCGCATCTGCCAACGTGTGACCAACAAACTCACAGGCAACGTTATATTTATCGTAGAACGCTTTTTCGAACGGCAAGAAAGCCAATACCAAGTCAGTTGCTTTATCGATTTTAAAGATACGCTTTGGACGCCAAGCCCATACTGAGGGGCTCACGTAATGCACCGTTTTGATACCAGCATTTTTAAGGTCTAACTCAAGCCTTAGGTTAAAGTCGGGCGCATCGATACCTACAAACACATCTGGCGGGTTTTGAGTGAAATACTTAACTAGCTCTGCTTTTACCTTCAACAAACGAGGTAAACGGCCAAGTACTTCAACTAAGCCCATAACGGCCAGCTCTTCCATCTCGAAAAGAGACTCACAACCGAGCGCCTTCATTTTTGGCCCGCCAATGCCAACGAACTCAGCATTTGGGTACTGTGATTTGATCGCTTTAATAAAGCCTTCACCAAGCGTGTCGCCAGAGAGTTCGCCGACAACAATACCTACGCGCAGTGGTTCATTCGAAACAAAGTCCGAGCTATTGGTTGCTGCTTCTTGCTGTGCCATAGTTTTCCAATTCCCTTCTTGCCTAAAACAAAAAAGATCGCCTAACAAGTAGCGATCTTTTTGTTATACCATTCTGATGAAGTAATTATTGTCATACTCACATTGATTGGTACATAACCACATCAAGTATTAACGAATAATACCGCGCTCAGAGCTCTCTAGCATTTCTAGCATAGGAGCTACCGAAGCAAACTCTTTTGCCATTTCAACTAAAGCCACTTTCGCTTCTTCAAGTGTTTTACCTGAACGGTATAACTCTTTGTATGCTTTCTGTAGTGCACGAATTTCTGGTTTCTCAAATCCGTTACGCTTCAAGCCCACTAAGTTAAGACCGAATGGAGCAGCATGGTTACCCTGTGCAAGCACGTACGGCAGTACATCTTGAACTACAGCAGAACAGCCACCAATGTACGCGTAAGCACCAATAGAACAGAATGGGTGAATCGCAGAAAGCGCCATCACACCAGCGTAGTCGCCAACCGTAACGTGACCACCAAGAATAGCGTTGTTACCAATATGAGTGTGGTTACCAACAATAACATCGTGTGCTACGTGAGCATTAACACAAAGTAAGTTGTCATCACCAATTACTGTGGTTGCTTTGTCTTGAACCGTACCACGGTGGATTTGAACCGCTTCACGGATCACGTTGCGATCACCGATCACAACTGTTGTCTCTTCACCACCGTATTTCTTGTCTTGGTTTTCTTCGCCAATAACAGCATGTGGGAAGATACGGTTTTCTTTGCCAATGGTTGTATGACCTTTGATCACAACATGCGACATCACTTCAGTGTCGTCACCAATTGTCACGTTACCAGCAATGTAAGTGAAAGGCCCAACTGTCACGTTAGCACCGATAGTTACATCACCTTCGATTACTGCTGCCGGGTGAATTTTCGCTGTTTCATGAATCATATTAAAACTCTCTACGAGCACATTTAAGTTCAGCTGAACATACAACTACGCCGTCAACTTTAGCAACACCGTTAAACGATGCGATGCCACGACGCTCTTTTAAGAATTCTACTTCGATAACCAGTTGGTCACCTGGCACTACTGGCTTACGGAATTTAGCTTTATCTACACTAGCAAAGTAGTACAGCTCGTTACCAGAAGGCGCACCGAAAGATTTAAATGCTAGAAGGCCTGTTGCTTGTGCCATTGCTTCTAAGATCAACACGCCTGGGAATACAGGAAGCTGAGGAAAGTGGCCTGTGAACTGAGGTTCGTTAACAGAGACATTCTTAATTGCAGTCAGTGTTTTTTCTTTTTCAAAGCTAGTCACACGATCAACCATTAAGAATGGGTAGCGATGAGGTAATAGTTCCTGAATTTCAGTAATGTTCATCGTTGTCTGTTCAGTAGTCAAAGTCGTATTCCTATGTATATTCTTTATTTAATTAGAAGGATTATAAACGAAAAAGACTCGCTGTACGCGAGCCTTTTATTAGAAATGCTGGAATTATGATTCCGCGCTCTTCTCGATAAGTTTTTCAACGGTTTTCAAACGCTTGTTCATTTCATCAATACGATGAACACGCGTTGCTGTTTTACGCCAATCTTTGTTTGGCTGTAAAGGAATACCCGAAGAGTACATGCCTTTCTCAGTGATGCTGCGCATTACCATCCCCATACCGGTGATTGTAACGCCATCAGTAACTTCAATGTGACCATTAATCACACTACCACCACCAATAATACAGTACTTACCTATCGTCGTGCTGCCTGCAATGATAGTACCACCAGCAAGAGCTGAACCATATCCGATGTGAACATTGTGAGCAATCTGAAGTTGGTTATCTAGGATAACGTTGTCTTCAATGATTGTGTCATCTAATGCGCCTCGGTCGATGGTAGTACACGCGCCAATTTCTACGCGGTTACCAATGCGAACAGAACCAACTTGTGGGATCTTAACCCACTCACCTTTCTCGTTCGCATAACCAAAGCCGTCAGAACCAATAACAGTGCTTGATTGAATCAAACATGCTTCACCAATCACAACTTCATGGTAAACGCTTACGTTAGCCCATAGCTTAGTGCCTGTGCCAATTTTCGCATTCTTACCAATAAAGCATCCAGCACCGATGATCACATCATCACTTAGTACCACACCAGACTCAATCACGGCGTTCGCACCAATAGACACATTTTGCCCAATGGTTGCATCGCTAGAGATTGAAGCAGAATCAGCAATAGTCGCTGCGGGTGCAGGAGTAGTATCAAGCGCTTGAGCTACCTTAGCAAAAGCAACGTAAGGGTCACTAACCACAATAACGTTGGTCTTACACAGTTCGCGCTCACTCTCTTTAACCATAATAGCAGATGCTTTACAGTCACCTAGGTGCTTGCTGTACTTCACGTTAGAAAGGAACGTAATGTTACCTTCTTGCGCTTTATCCATAGGAGCGACTGCTGAGACGGTAATCGTACCGTCTCCGTGTAGCTCTCCCCCAGTAATCGTTGCCAATTCGGCTAAAGTCAGGTTCTTCATAAAACTTATTTCAGTGATTTAATTACTTGCTCAGAGATGTTGTATTCAGGCTTACCGTATTGTAGAGCTTGAATATCAACGATCATGTCGTAGCCTTCTTTCTCGGCAACTTTAGTTACAGCATCTTGAATCACTTTGAACAGCTTCTGCTTCTCTTGTGCTTCACGACGTTGACTTGCTTTTTCTAGTGCTTGAGCTTTGATTTTGTACTTGCTGTCTAGTTGGCCTACTTCAATACGAAGCTTCTCAACTTCGTCAGGACCAAGTAGTTCGCCATCACGCTTAAGCTTTTCAATCTTAGTCTTTGCTTCAGCTTGAATGCTCTGTAACTCAGCCGCTTTATCTTTGAACTCTTCCTGCATTTTTTGAAGAACAACTTCACGCTGAGGTAGAGCCTGGAATACTTGTGCAGTGTTTACATAACCCACTTTTTGCGCAGCTTCGGCAGCTGTTGCAAAGAAAGAAGAGCTAAGAACTACAAGGCCTAAACCTGCTGCTTTAATCATATTTTTCAAAATATTGTCCTTTAAATATTAGAAAGTTCTACCAATGGTAAATGTGAAGAATTCCTCATCATCACCTTCGTAAATTTTAACTGGTTTCGCTAGAGAGAAAACCAGTGGGCCCATCGGTGACATCCATTGCAGGGCAGCACCATAAGATGAACGGTAATTTGTTGGATCAGAGTAATCGTAGTAGTACTGACTGCCACTGTTAGGTGCGCCACGGTCTACGAACTCTGTATCCCATACACTTGCCATGTCGAAGAAGACACTGGTTCGAATCTGGCTGCGCGCTTCATCAGAAGCAAACGGCGTTGGGACAATTAACTCTAAACTGGCCAAAGCAACCGCGTTACCACCAACTGAATCATCGGTTGCAGAGCTGTACGTAGGGTTATTTCCTGTGCTGCTTCCGTAAACGGCTTTCGGACCTGCTGAGTTAGAACCAAAGCCACGTAGGGTTGTAAAGCCACCCGCGTAGTAGTTCTCGTAGAATGGGAACAAGTTATCATTACCATCCGTTTGACCATAACCATTACCATAGCCTAATCGGCCACGCATCAATAGTGTGAACTCATGCTTTTTGGTCAGCGGGATGTAATGTTTTACATCGTACTGTGCTTTGAAGTACTTAGCATCAGAGCCTGGTACTGTCATTTTAGCGAAAGCACGTTGGTGGTTACCCTCAGTTGGGAAGAAACCACGGTTCAAGTTGTTACGCGTCCAAGAAATATTGATATCGAAGTCATCAGTTAAGATGTGCTCGTCACCATATTGGTCAATACTTCTCGCAAACTGTTCAACTTGGATATAGGTCGGAACGTTACCGATTTTGTTGTGTGTATAGCCAACACCAAACTCGATACGGTTCAGCTCATCCATAGGGAAACCCCATGTTAGGCTAGTACCATAACTTTGGTTGGTATAGTCGACAATACCCGCTTCAGAGGCTTCGAATTCGTTGTAGAAGATCTTACCGCCTAGACTCACACCATCAAGGTTCCAGTATGGGTCACGGTAGTCTAAGCTCACGTTCTTTTGGTAATCGTTCATCATGGCACTTACACCAACACGGTTACCTGAGCCTGCAAAGTTGTCTTGTTGTAAACCAACTTGGAAACTGACACCTGATTCCGTACCGTAGCCGACACCAAAGTTGATGCTGCCTGAGTTAGCTTCCTTAACGTTGTAAACCAAATCAACTTGGTCTTCACTACCAGGAACACGAACTGTTTGTACATCAACCGTTTCAAAGAAACCTAAACGGTTAAGACGGCTCTTACCAGTATCAATTGACTTAGAGTTAAGCCAACTGCCTTCCATTTGACGCATTTCACGACGAAGAACTTCATCTTTCGTTGAGTTATTGCCCGTGAATCGAATGTCGCGAACATAGATACGGCTACCCGCTTCTACATTGATAACTAACGACACTTCTTTGGTCTCATCATTGAATTCAGGAATCGTACGAACTTGTGGGTACGCATAACCAGATTCACCAAGAATTCGTTTTACGCTCTCTTCTAAAGACGTTACCGATGAACCGTTATAAGTATCACCGTCTTCAAATGGCACTAGCGCTTCAAAATCAGCCTCACGGCCGATGAGTTCACCACGAAATGCGACATCTTTAACGGTGTAGGCTTCGCCTTCATCAATACCAAGCGTGATATAAACGCCTTTCTTATCTGGAGAGATCGCAACCTGAGTAGAGTCTACCTTAAACTTAAGGTAACCACGGTCGAGGTAGTAAGATTTCAGCGCTTCGATATCACCCGCTAATACTTGCTTCTGATATTTTTCATCCGCAAGGAAGTTCCACCATGCAACATCAACGTTCAGATTAAAGCGGCTAAGTAGCTCAGCGTCTGAGAAGACTTCGTTACCGATAAAGTTGATTTGCTGAATCTTAGCAGATACGCCTTCAGTAAAGACAAACTTAAGGTCAGAACGATTACGAGGCAAAGGCGTCACAACCGCTTTTACTGTCGCGTTGTACTTACCAACACTGTAGTAAAAATCTTCAAGACCTTTCTCGATGTTGCTTAGCGTAGTACGGTCAAGGGCTTCACCTTCACGAACGCCAGACGCATCTAGGTTCTGTTGAAGTTGTTCTTCTTTGATCGCTTTGTTACCCGAGAACGAGATACTTGCGATAGTCGGTCGTTCTTTCACTTGAACAACTAAAACACCTTCATCGCGAAGGACTTTAACATCCTCAAAGTTACCCGAAGCATACAATGCACGAATGATCTCAGATACATCGCTTTCATCCACTTCATCGCCAATACGTACTGGCATTTTCAGTAGAGCTGCACCAAGTGCAACACGCTGTAAACCTTCAATCTTGATATCTTGAACTACAAAGTTTTGTGCTCCATTCGCTGCCACACTAGTGGCTAATAGACTTGCGAACAGAATTTGCTTAATCGCCATACTTATTCTAATTATTCCTTGCTACTACCAATGCCTGTGAGAAACCATTCACAGACGAGTAAAATCATTAAATATTGCCAGAGCCATCAAAGAGAAGAGGATTGCACCTCCCACTCTGTATCCCATTTCCTGAACTTTCTCAGGGACCGGTTTACGAGTAATGGCCTCAATAGCGAAAAAGAGCAAATGTCCGCCATCAAGCATAGGCAGCGGAACCAAATTAATAATACCCAAGTTAACACTAATCAGAGCCAAAAAGCCTAAGAAGTAAACCAAACCGTAATCGGCGGTTGTCCCTGCACCTTTAGCTATTGAAATCGGGCCACTCAAGTTATTTAAGCCAACATCACCAACGATGAGCTTCTTAAGCATTGTCAGCGTCAATCCAATGATTTGACCTGTTTTATCAAATGCTTTTCCTACAGACTCAATTACACCAAATTGTAACTCAAAGCGATAATCTTCTGGCCATTCTGCGACTTCTGGAGCAATACCTGCATAGCCAATTGTCGAACCATCAGAAAGCTCGCGACTTTTTGGCGTCATAACTAATGGCTGTTCAACCCCATTTCGCAATACGACCAAGTCCAATGATGTCATTGGATTTGCACGAATTAACTCAACAACCGACTGCCACTGTTCAATAGGCTGTCCATTAATCTCAACAATTTTGTCACCAGCCTTTACTCCGGCATCGTATGCCGCACCGTCATCAATGACTTGAGCAAGCACTGTCGATATCTCTGGAGAATACGGTCTAAAGCCCAGCGTTGTCATTGCAGATTCAGTTTCTGGGTTGAATGACCAGTCTGAAATATCCAATGTCATCTGCTGTTCAAAGCCGATATCGTCTTGAGAAGAAACCGTTACAGTCATGGACTGATCACCAATATGTGATATCAAACCCATATTGACTGATTCCCAATCTGCGGTTTTGATTCCTGAAATAGATTTAAGTTCCATTCCAGTTTCAATTCCGGCTTGTGCAGCAATAGATTGCGGAGTGACTTCACCGATTACAGGTTTAACCGCCGGCACGCCAATCAGAAACACTAGCCAATATGCAAAGACGGCAAAGATAAAGTTAAACGCAGGACCTGCACCAACTATCGCCGTTCTTTTCCACAATGGCTTCTTATCAAAAGCGTATTGTTGTTCGTCTTCAGAAAGGTCGTCAACACGACCATCAAGCATCTTAACGTAGCCGCCCAATGGAATGACTGACAAGCTGTATTCCGTACCATCACGGCCAACTTTGCTCCAGATTGATTTACCAAAACCAATCGAGAATTTCTCAACTTTCACACCACAGCGACGAGCAACCCAGAAATGTCCAAACTCATGAACAGCGACCAGAATGCCAAGCGCTACTATAAAGGATGCGAAGTTCCACAGAATTCCACTCATGCTAGCTGCTCTTTAATAAATTGATTGGCTAATTGACGAGACATATTATCTAGCTCGAGAAGGCTTTCCAAGCTATCTAAGCCCTCAGAGTTATGTTGTTCACATACTTTGCTCATAACATGTTCGTTAATGACAGCAATATCGGTAAACTTCACTCGATTGTTCAAGAAAGCATCGACGGCAATTTCGTTTGCCGCGTTAATTGCAGTTGTAGCATGCTGACCCAAGTAGCAAGCTTCAATCGCTAACCTTAAACATGGGTAACGACTAAAGTCTGGTTCTAGAAAAGTAAGCTCGCCCACTTTAGTGAAATCCAGAGGCTTAACGCCCGCTTCTGTTCGCTCAGGGTAAGACATCGTTAAAGCGATTGGCGTCGCCATATCCGGTTCGCCCATTTGAGCAAGCACAGAGCCGTCCTTGTACTGAACCATAGAATGAATCACAGATTGAGGATGAATAATCACTTTCAACTGTTCTTGAGAGGCATTAAATAACCATTTCGCTTCAATGTACTCTAAGCCTTTATTCATCATGGTCGCTGAATCGACAGAGATCTTAGGGCCCATAGACCAGTTAGGGTGTGCGATAGCGCGTTCAGGAGTCACTGATTCCAACTCAGCCACGTCGGTATAACGGAAAGGACCACCAGAACCAGTTAGCAGAATATGGTTAATACCGTTGGCTTCTAAATCACAGCGACCTAGATTGGTTTGGACGTTTTGCGACAAACACTGGAAGATAGCATTATGTTCACTGTCGACAGGAAGTAGCTCAGCACCGTACTTTTCCACGGCGTCTATAAACAACTGTCCAGACATCACCAAGGCTTCTTTATTAGCAAGCAAGATACGCTTACTAGCCTTAACCGCAGCCATAGTAGGAAGCAAGCCTGCTGCGCCAACAATCGCAGCCATAACAGTGTCTACTTCATCTAGGGAAGCGACCTGACACATGCCTTCTGAGCCTGAAAGCACTTTGATGTTTGGGTAATCCGAAGACAACACATCACTCAGTTGAGACGCAGCATCGGGGCAAGCCATCGCAACATAGCTTGGTTGCCACTTTTCAACTAGCGCCAGCATCTTTTCAACATTCGAACCGGCGGCTAGTGCCACGACCGTATAAAGATCTGGGTTTTGCTCAACGACTTTTAGTGTACTTGCACCAATAGAGCCGGTAGCGCCAAGGATAGTTAGATTTCGCATCACATATGACCGTAGAAATGTAATAAAGGGCAGAATCACTGCCCTTTTTTATTAGAATGCTAAATAAAGCAGAGCAAAGACAGGGAATGCAGCCGTTAAGCTATCTATTCTATCTAGTATACCACCATGACCAGGAATCAGATTACTGCTGTCTTTCACCCCAGACACACGCTTAAACATGCTTTCAACAAGGTCACCAAGAACAGAGATAACGACGGTCACAAGAGTAATAACAATCATGTGAAGAGGACTTGTGAATTGGATATCAAACAAGTCAGCAAAGATCCAAGCCACGATCACTGCAGTAATGATGCCACCAATAAGACCTTCAATCGTTTTATTCGGGCTTACCGCTGGAGCCATTTTGCGCTTACCAAAGCTCTTTCCTGAAAAGTAAGCACCGCTGTCCGCCGCCCAAACGAGCAAGCAAACAAACATCACCAATTTTGCACCGTGGTAGGGGTCAACATCGATACCGTTAGCACGCAGGATAACCACACTCCAGAAGAATGGCAGCAGAGTCAGTACACCAAAGGCGTGACGAAGAAGAGAAGAATCTTTCCATGCAGGCATAGACTTAGGATAAGTCACCGCCATACCACTCGCTATTACCCACCAAATTGAGCCAATCGTTAGAATGGCGTAGTGAGCAGTAGACAAGTTATTAAGGCTAAATGCATCAAAAGGGATAAAAGCAAAACTTGCGGCACTAACCACAACCGTTGGAATCAACGCTAAATAACGCGATTTGCTTTCAATAAACTGAGTCCACTCCCAAAAACCTAATAGCGAGATCACCGCTAATGAAAGAATAAATGTAGGAAGTGATAACTCGAAAATGCCTAGAATAACTAGGGGAGCTAAAATCAACGCCGTAATAATTCGTTGTTTCAAACCAAAAAATCCTTATTAACTGTCCATCAGAGCTTTGATTTGCTCACCGGTGCATCCAAAACGACGCTCACGGTTTACAAACCAAGTCACAGCTTCTACTAAGCTGTCTTCATTAAAGTCTGGCCAGAATTGTTCAGTGAAATACATTTCGGCGTAAGCCAACTGCCAAAGCATAAAATTACTAATGCGGCATTCACCACTGGTACGGATAAGTAGATCGACTTCAGGAATATCTGCCATCGTCAGATGCTGTGTAATCATAGCTTCATCAATGTCATCTACATTAATATCACCAGACTTTACCTGTTGAGCAATAGAGGTCATTGCTTGCTGAATATCCCACTTACCGCCGTAGTTAGCCGCAATATTAATAACCATACCGGTATTGGTGCTAGTCAAAGCTTCCGCTTCTTCTATCTTCTTTTGTAGTCGATCATTGAAACGACTTTTATCACCAATAACACGAAGTTGTAGATTATTTTTATGAAGCTTTTTTACTTCACTCGATAGCACTGAAATAAACAGTTCCATCAAAATACCGACTTCTTCTTCAGGACGACGCCAATTCTCGCTACTAAACGCAAAAAGAGTAACGGCTTTAATGCCAAGTCTGGCTGCAGAAGAGATAGTTTTACGAACGGCTTGAACACCGTTTTTATGGCCAAAGACGCGAGGCTTGCCCTGAGCTTTTGCCCAGCGACCATTACCATCCATAATGATAGCAATGTGTTTAGGAAGAGAGTCTGTGAACGCTTGAGAATTATGCATAAAAGAGTGAATCAAATTCTAATAGTCGAACAGAGTAGCATAAAAAAACGCTGCACCGTGAGTACAGCGTTTTTCCGGAAAGAAAAGAATATGGAAAATTAAACTTCCATCAACTCTTTTTCTTTAACAGCTAGAACTTCGTCTACGTTCTTAACCGCAGCATCAGTTAGCTTTTGAATTTCGTCTTGTGCTTTACGATCTTCATCTTCAGAGATTTCTTTATCTTTAAGAAGTGCTTTTAGATCGCCATTCGCGTCACGACGGATGTTACGGATAGCAACACGGCCACCTTCAGCTTCGCCACGAACGATTTTAACTAGGTCTTTACGACGCTCTTCCGTTAGCGGAGGAAGTGGAACACGGATAACTGTGCCAGCAGACATAGGGTTTAGGCCTAGGTCAGATGTCAGAATTGCTTTTTCAACTAGAGGAGTCAGTGTTTTATCAAACACTGTAATAGCTAGTGTACGTGCATCTTCAGCGATAACGTTAGCTACTTGAGTCAAAGGCGTTGGAGCACCGTAGTACTCAACAGTAAGACCAGAAAGTAAGCTTGGGTGCGCACGACCTGTACGAATCTTTTGCAGGCTGTTTTTTAGTGCATCAACACTTTTTACCATGCGCTCTTGAGCGTCTTTTTTGATTTCGTTAATCACAATTTCACCTTGATTATGTTCTTTCTTCAAGAAAGCTTTTTATTTGAGTGATAAGGATAAGCTTACCAAAGTCTAACACCTCAGTAAGCCCGAAAAATTAGTCAGCGTCGCTGATTAATGTACCTTCAGTTTCACCCATAACCACGCGACGTAGTGCGCCTGGTTTATTCATGTTAAATACGCGGATTGGCATTTTGTGATCACGTGCTAGCGTAAATGCAGCCAAGTCCATTACTTTAAGTTCTTTATCAAGAACTGTGTTGTAAGACAACGTATCATACAGCTCTGCGTCTGGGTTTGCTACAGGGTCAGAAGTAAATACACCATCTACTTTTGTCGCTTTTAGAACTACGTCAGCTTCGATTTCGATACCACGTAGACATGCAGCAGAATCCGTAGTGAAGAATGGGTTACCAGTACCAGCAGAGAAGATCACAACGCGACCTTGACGTAGTTGGCTGATTGCGTCTGCCCAGTTGTAGTCGTCACACACACCTTTAAGAGGGATTGCAGACATTACACGTGCGTTTACGTAAGCACGGTGAAGAGCGTCACGCATTGCAAGGCCGTTCATTACCGTTGCAAGCATACCCATGTGGTCACCAACAACGCGGTTCATACCTGCTTCAGCAAGGCCTGCACCACGGAAAAGGTTACCACCACCGATAACAACGCCTACTTGAACACCTAGTTCAACCAATTCTTTCACTTCTTGAGCCATACGATCAAGGATCGTCGGGTCAATACCAAAACCTTCTTCGCCTTGTAGTGCTTCACCGCTAAGTTTTAACAGAATACGTTGATACGCCGGTTTAGGGTTCGTAGTCATGGAGTTTACCTTCCAAAGAGTTGATGATTAACAGTCATGGATAAAAACTGAATAGCTCAGTTTGCATTCATAACAGCTAAAAAATAATTCACTATTCATAAAAAGACCGCAGCATTTGCCACGGTCTCTTTTCAAACAATACGCTAAGGATTAACCTTTTTGTACCGCTGCAACTTCGTCAGCAAAGCTCATTTCAGCTGCTTTCTCGATGCCTTCACCAACTTCTAGACGTACGAAGTTAGATACTGAAGCGCCTTTCTCTTTAAGGATAGCGCCAACAGTTTGCTTAGGCTCCATGATGAAAGCTTGACCAGTTAGAGAGATTTCGCCCGTGAATTTCTTCATACGGCCAACAACCATTTTCTCTGCGATTTCAGCTGGTTTGCCTTCGTTCATAGCGATTTCAACTTGAACTGCTTTTTCTTTAGCAACTACGTCTGCAGGTACGTCTTCTGGGTTTAGGAACTCAGGACGTGATGCAGCAACGTGCATTGCAACGTGCTTAAGAGTTTCAGCTTCGCCTTCACCAGCAACAACAACACCGATTTTCTCACCGTGACGGTAAGAAGCTAGTGCAACACCTGAAACGTACTGTACGCGACGGATGTTGATGTTTTCGCCGATTTTTGCAACTAGAGCAACACGAGTCTCTTCGAACTGTGCTTGTAGCTCTTCAACAGTTGCTTGAGAAGCTACTGCAGCAGCTGCAACTTCTTCTGCGAATGCTGTGAAGTTAGCATCTTTTGCTACGAAGTCAGTTTGGCAGTTAACTTCAAGAAGAGCAGCTACGCCGTTCTCTTCTTTGATGATGATTGCGCCTTCAGCAGCAACGTTACCAGCTTTCTTAGCTGCTTTCGCTGCGCCAGACTTACGCATGTTTTCAATTGCTAGTTCGATGTCAGCGTTTGCTTCTACAAGCGCTTTCTTACATTCCATCATGCCAGCGCCAGTGCGCTCGCGAAGTTCTTTAACTAGAGCTGCAGTTACAGTTGCCATTCTCTATTCCTCAGTAAATTCTAAAAAAGATAAAAAACAGGGGCCTAATTAATTGGCCCCTGATATTGACTGTATTCAGTCCGTTAAGCCACCGATTATGACCGCTTAATATGAACTAAATATGGCTCAGAGCCGCTATTATTCAGCTTCTACAAAACCGTCTTTTTCAGCAGCTACAGCAGCAACATCTTTGTTGCGACCTTCTTTAACCGCGTCTGCAGCAGCGTTTAGGTAAAGCTGTACTGCACGGATTGCATCGTCGTTACCAGGGATAACGAAGTCAACGCCGTCTGGGTTAGAGTTAGTATCAACTACAGCGTAAACTGGGATACCTAGGTTGTTTGCTTCTTTAACTGCGATGTGTTCGTGATCAGCATCGATTACGAATAGAGCGTCTGGAAGGCCGCCCATGTTCTTGATACCACCAAGAGATTTCTCTAGCTTCTCCATTTCACGAGTACGCATTAGAGCTTCTTTCTTAGTAAGCTTGTCGAAAGTACCGTCTTGAGCTTGCGCTTCAAGTTCTTTCAGACGCTTGATAGACTGACGAACAGTTTTGTAGTTCGTTAGCATACCGCCTAACCAGCGGTTGTTAACGTAGAACTGGTTGCTGTTGATAGCAGCTTCTTTAACAGCTTCAGATGCAGCGCGCTTAGTACCAACAAAAAGAACTTTACCTTTCTTCTCGCCAACTTTAGCGATTTCAGCTAGAGCGTCGTTGAACATTGGTACAGTTTTTTCTAGGTTGATGATATGTACTTTGTTACGAGCACCAAAGATGAATGGCTTCATTTTTGGGTTCCAGTAACGAGTTTGGTGACCGAAGTGAACACCAGCTTTAAGCATATCGCGCATTGATACAGTTGCCATTTTAAAATCCTCTATGGGGTTAGGCCTCCACATCCCCCATGAATCCGACCCCTAACAACTAACCACTTTTCAGCCGTTATTTGTGTTGTTGAGGCACCCCGGAACATGTGTCGGAATGTGTGTGATTTAAAGAAATAAGTTAGTGGACACAAAGCTTGTTTCGCCAATTGGAGAAAACACTCCTGATGTCCGGCGCGCTTTATACCATATTTTGTCTATCTATGGCTAGAAAAAAATCGAAAAATGGCGACTGCTATACTGACCTCTAAAGACGAATTTCCTCTATAAATGGCATCCATATCAAGTTGCTTCTACATCTTTTAACCGAACATTATTTACTCAGGTTAAACAGTATCCATCGGTATTGTGCGGATATGGGAATGTTGCGCTAAAATGCTGCACTGATAGAATAGCCCCAATATGCACACTTAGGTGCTACCCAATTAAGAGATATGCAATGGCTGTAAAAATTAAAACTGCTGAAGAAATTGAAAAGATGCGCGTCGCCGGCAAACTGGCTTCTGAAATTCTAGAGATGATTGAACCTCATATCCAAGTAGGTACAACGACAGAAGAGCTAAACCAAATCTGTCACGAGTACGCTACGGAAAGAGGCGCATACTCAGCACCACTTGATTACCACGGTTTCCCTAAGTCAATCTGTACGTCTATCAACCACATTGTGTGCCATGGTATTCCAGCATCACAAGACGAAACTGGTAGCACAGGTCAATTCAAACCGGCTGTATTAAAAGATGGCGACATTCTTAACGTTGATATCACGGTAATCATCCCTGATGACGAAAACGCAGACCTAAGCGTTCGTCCACAAGGTTACCATGGCGACACCTCTAAGATGTTCCTTGTGGGTGAAGTTTCACCAGCAAACAAGCGTCTATGTATGGTTGCTCAAGAAGCACTTTACGAAGGCATGCGCCAAGTAAAGCCTGGTGTCCAGCTTGGCCAAATAGGTACTGCTATCGAGAAGTACATCAAAACAAACAATAAGAACAACCCACGCGCGAAATTCTCAATTGTTAAAGATTACTGTGGTCACGGCATTGGGGCTGAATTCCATGAAGACCCACAAGTCGTTCACTACAAAAACAACGACCGCACTGTATTAAAAGCAGGTATGTGCTTCACTATCGAGCCAATGATCAACGCAGGTAAATTTGGCTGCCGTCTTGATGACCAAGATAGCTGGACCGTTTACACAGCCGACAGCAAGAACTCGGCGCAGTGGGAACACACACTAGTTGTGACGGATACTGGTTGTGAAGTACTGACACTACGCAGCGACGATACGATTCCACGCATCATGAAGAACGCTTAGTTCGCCGAACTGAACGCATCCGCCTTTTAAAAATATCCTCGCATTATCGAGGATATTTTTTTATCCGCTCAATTTCGACTTTCCATCAGCTTCTGTTAAATTGTTTACTATTCTCATTTGCTTGCACGGATAGCAGACTATGCCTTATCAATGCCCTCTTACGTTCAATGACGAACAAATTGAAATCTGCGAATTAAAAAATCAGCTCGAGATCTTCACGCAGTATCAAAAAAATGAATTTCTGAATCACCACCCAGTTACCGACTTAGTTCTGTTGCGCTCCGAGTACATGGATTTGCTTCTCAGTCGATTATGGGATCACTTCGGATTCAGCAAACTGCCTCATATCTCACTGGTCGCAGTGGGCGGCTATGGCCGTGGCGAACTTCACCCCTTGTCTGACATTGATATCCTTATCGTCTCGCAGAAAACATTGCCACCAGCACTCGGCGAAAAAGTCAGCCAGTTCATCACCCTACTGTGGGATTTAAGACTCGAAGTTGGTCACGCGGTACGTACCATTGCCGAATGTCTTGATATAGGCATTGATGATTTAACCGTTGCTACCAACCTGCAAGAGTCACGTTTATTGTGCGGCAGTGAAGACACCTTCCAAGAGTTAAAACTGAAGATTCATTCTGATTCATTTTGGCCAAGTGAGACTTTCTATAAGGCTAAGATTCAAGAACAAAGAGAGCGTCACGCTCGCTACCACGACACCACTTACAATCTAGAACCCGATATCAAATCGACTCCGGGTGGATTAAGAGACATCCACACTTTGAGCTGGGTTGCGCGTCGCCATTTCGGTGCAACCTCTTTGTTAGAGATGAGCAAATACGGCTTTCTAACCGATGCGGAGTATCGTGAATTAGTTGAGTGCCAAGATTTCCTATGGCGCGTTCGTTTTGCGCTGCACATTGAACTGCGCCGTTACGACAACCGTCTCACCTTTGCCCATCAAGCCCAGGTAGCTGAACATCTGGGTTATACGGGCGAAGGGAATCGTGGCGTCGAGATGATGATGAAGGAGTTCTATCGAACACTTCGTCGCGTAGCTGAGCTTAATAAAATGCTTCTGAAACTGTTCGATCAAGCGATCATCAATGGCGGTCAGACCCAAGATGCGGAGATTCTCGATAATGATTTCCAACGTCGAGGATCATTGATCGAAGCGCGTAAGCCTGCCCTATTCCAAGCGAGACCAGAAACGATTCTCGATATGTTCATCCACATCGCGAATGACTCTTCCATCGAAGGTGTTAGCCCCCCAACATTACGACAACTGCGTACGGCGCGTCGTCGATTGAACCGATTCCTACATACCATTCCTGAAGCTCGAGACAAGTTCATGGCGTTAGTTCGCCACCCGAATGCACTGCACAAAGCCTTTAGCTTAATGCATAAACTCGGCGTGCTCTCAGCGTACTTACCGCAATGGAGTCAGATAGTAGGTCAGATGCAATTCGACCTGTTCCATGTTTACACCGTGGATGAACACAGTATTCGACTGCTCAAACACATCAACCGATTTGGTCAAATCGAAAACCACGACAAGCACCCTATCTGCTGTGAAGTCTACCCTAGAGTGCAAAAGAAAGAGTTGTTGATCCTTGCAGCCATCTTCCACGACATCGGCAAAGGCCGTGGCGGAGACCACTCTGAGATTGGTGCAGTTGAGGCTTATTCTTTCTGTATCGAGCACGGGCTATCGAAGCCTGAAGCAAAACAAGTCGCGTGGTTGGTACAAAATCACCTGTTGATGTCAGTAACGGCTCAGCGCCGTGATATCTATGACCCAGATGTGATCACCGAATTCGCCAAAAAAGTTCGTGATGAAGAGTCACTCGAACTATTGGTTTGTTTAACCGTGGCTGATATCTGTGCGACGAACCCTGAGTTATGGAACAGTTGGAAACGGACCCTACTCGCAGAGTTATTCCACTCAACTCAGCGTGCGCTGCGCCGTGGCTTGGAAAACCCGGTCGATGTTAGAGATCGTATTCGTCACAATCAACAAATGGCATCGGCACTGCTGCGTAAAGAAGGCTTCACAGCTCGTGAAATTGAAGTGCTATGGCAGCGTTTCAAGGCCGATTACTTCTTACGTCATACGCACAAACAAATCGCTTGGCATTGTGAGCACTTACTTCGCCTGGAAAATCCAAGCCAACCATTAGTACTGATCAGTAAGAAAGCGACACGGGGCGGTACCGAGGTGTTCGTTTACTGTAAAGACCAAGCGGCACTGTTTGCGACCGTGGTTGCCGAACTCGACAGGCGCAACTTTAACGTTCATGACGCGCAGGTCATGGTCAGCAAAGATGGCCATGTTTTGGATACCTTTATCGTACTAGACCAACATGGTGAAGCGATTGATGAAGCGAGACACAAAGCCGTTGCTAAACATTTGACTCATGTATTGGCTGATGGCCGCCCGACGAAGATAAAGACGCGTCGCACGCCACGTAACTTGCAGCACTTTAAGGTCAAAACCTTAGTTGAGTTCCTGCCAACCAAGAGCAAAAAGCGCACCTTGATGGAGTTAAGAGCCCTTGATACGCCGGGGTTATTGGCTCAAGTGGGTGCAACCTTTGCGGAACTAGACATCAACTTACACGGTGCGAAAATCACCACCATCGGTGAACGTGCAGAAGATTTGTTTATTCTGACCAGTGAAGCAGGGGGAAGGCTGTCTGAAGAACAAGAACAGGCGCTAAGAGAACGATTAACCGAGCACGTTTCGGAACTCGCACCTTAGAAAGCTAATGCAGGCTATCACCAGGTTTAATAACTAAATAAGAGTGGGTAAAGATAGAGAGCGATCTTGCCCACAACTTACAATCAATTCACAGATATCAACTATCTAGCTCGTCGTTAGGCTGCTACATTGATCAAGTCAATTACATAAAAGTATTACATTCATAACCTAGAGGTCGCTTATGTATCCAAACCTCACTGGCTTAGGTATCCACGAACCTAAACAGATTGAACGTTACTCCCTTCGCCAAGAAGCGCACAAAGATATCCTGAAGATTTACTTTCGTAAGCAGAAAGGTGAACTGTTCGCAAAAAGCGTTAAGTTTAAGTACCCACGACAAGTAAAAAGTGTGCTTGTTAGCGGTGGCAATAATCAATACAAAGAAGTGACCGAGATTAACCGCAACCTCACTCTTGTAATTGATGAGCTCAACAAAATCACCAAACCTACGCCAACGGCTGAGGTGGATGTGAAGCAGAAGATCCTTACCGACTTACGCCATCTAGAGAAAGTGGTATCAAGTAAGATCGCTGAGATCGAAGCCGATCTAGAAAAGCTAAAATGATCCCGAGAAAAGATAACTAACAACCACGATGAGTTGTTACGCTCAGATCACGCAGACATTAAAAAGGGCTGATATCACTATCAGCCCTTTGTTTTACTTTCTATGCTTACTTAGGTGCGTGTATTTTTACTTAGACGAACACGCTTTAGCATTGATTAAGTTGGTGTCCCACTCAAAAGTTTCAAACAACCTTAACCACGTTTCATCTAGGTTGGCCTTCATTACCAACTCTTCTTTAGTGAAAGGATGAATGAAACGTAATTCAGACGCATGTAGCAACAAACGGTGCGAACCTAAATCATCACGAAACAATCGGTTGTGCTTACCATCACCATGTGAAGTATCACCCACAATTGGGTGTCTTAGGTGAGCCATGTGACGACGCAGCTGATGTTTGCGACCAGTCTTTGGCATCATCTCAACCAAGCAGTAACGGCTCGTTGGGAAACGCCCCGTAGAATATGGTACTTCCACTTTTGCTAGCGGTTCATAAACTGTCACCGCCTCTTGCGCTTCTTTGTCTTCTTTCGCGAACTTATCTGCGATCTTATCCAGTTCAACCTTAAGCGCATAATCGAGCGTATCGCCCTCTTCTATCCACCCACGCACAATCGCATGATAGGTTTTTTGCATCTCGTGGTTGGCGAACATCGGCATCACCTCAGAGGCAACCTCACTCGACAGTGCAAACACCAACACACCAGATGTTGGTCGGTCTAAACGATGCAGAGGAAAGACGTGCTGGCCAATTTGGTCGCGCAGAGTCTGCATCACAAACTGAGTCTCGTGTTTATCCAACCATGAGCGATGCACTAGCATACCCGCAGGCTTATTCACCGCGACAAAATACTCATCTTGATAAATGATCTCTAACATTACGCGCATACCTCATCAATGCTCAGAATCGTCACTAGCAGTTCAGCTTTGTCTGCCTCATTTTTCCACACTTCACCAAAATAAGGATGAATAGCAAAGCCTTTAGGTAGGCTCATTTGTGCATCCATCATTGCATTGATCTTAACGATGAAGATCCACTGCAGCCACTCTTCAGGTTGTAGCGAATCAATAGCGAAAGGTTCAACGCTTACAAGCGCTTCATCCGAAGGCGAAACATCGCTCCACAGCGAACATTGGCGCATTTGTTGTTCTAATTGTTGAAGTAAAGGAGGTAACTTTGTGGCAGCTGTCATTTTTCACCAAGTTATTTATCTAGTGACCTTGAAATTGGGGCATAGAGTACCATCTATTTAGGAAAGAAAGTTAGGAGCTTTATTACTATGGAAACGATTCACACGCTCACTCAGTTACTAAAGAATAGCGGTTGCCAATACGATATCTACGACCTAGGTCGTCGCATTCAGAAGATCGACAACACCTTATTCTCTGATGTTGAGCAAGGGAAACAGCCGTACCCATTTCCACTTCAGAAACAAGCTCACTTAGCGATTAGTTACTGGAACGAACACAAGCAACCTTGGATTTGGTTCCTAAAGTTTAAACTGGACGAAAGAGGCCTATTGCATCAAGGCGATGTAGGCAACTTCCTTAAGTTTGTTATCGAAGCAATGGGCACACGTTTAAACGGCGAGATCAGCGAAGAGCAACAACAAAAGCTGTCTAACAACCCATACACGTTTAAGCCTTCAGAAGACAAGATGGCCGTGTTCCATAGCCAAGTAAGAGCCGGTTTAGATCTGGCGACGAGCCAATACTACGAACACGCTCAACGCTACTTCACTGGCGATCTAGGCTGGGACAACTGGAAAACTGTTGGTCTTCAAGGCATCACCGATATGTGTGCTCGCCTAGGCAGCCAACAAAACGGTGTTGCGATTCGTAAAGCCATCAATAAGCTGCCATCAGAACCGCTATACGCGACGTTAGGTGCGCTTGAGCATACACAAATCAATGACAAGCTGGCTCAACGCTTACAAGAGATGGCTGAAAGCGAGATTAATAGCCAAGAACCGGATCTGTTCTTGCTTTCAGCACTGGTACGTGCCCTTTCTGGCGCAGAGCAAAACACAACGAATGCCGTGATTAATCAAGTCTTGGCTAGCCCACGCCTAAGCCACCAAGAGGTGTTAATTGGTTTGGCTGGTCGCAGCTGGCACGCACTACAAGATCCAGCGATTGCTGAGCAATTCTTGTTGCGCCTCGCACAAACAGGCAACCAGAACCTGTTCAATCAGTTATTTGCAGATTTAGTGATGATTCCGACACTGAGAATGGTATTTTTACCATTATTGAACTCGAACCCATCACCAGAACTCGCCAATGCACTTGTTGAGTTACAACAAGCGGCTAAGTCGCAATAGTCGAATAAATCAAAAGCTGAACGACTTAATAGCAGTCTGGCTCAACCCCAATAGCTCGTAAGAATAAGCTCAAATCACGATTGGAATAGAGAGATAAAAGGAAGTATGGATTAAATGATAGATAACTTATTGGCTATTTTGATGCTGTGCTTCTTTTGCTTTCTATTTTGGCAGCAGCGCAGGCAATCAGAGCTTGCGAAGGCTGCCATTGCGAGAAAGTGTAAAGAGCTGGATTTACAATTGTTGAGTGTTGCTTTCAGTGGCCATAAGCTTAAGATGCGCCATGAGTTAACCACGATTTGGCGCTGGCATACAGTGTACCAATTTGAATTTTCAGCGTTAGGTGATGACCTGTACCAAGGCAAACTGACTATGGTAGGCTTCCGCTCTATGCGGTTTGAGCTACAGCCTCATAGAATGTAACGTCACAATACGCGGTATAGAGATATTCATGGTAAGGGCCAAACTGATCTTGTTTGGTCTCTTTAAATGCAAAGCCTAATTTTTCCAATAATTTAATTGATGGGTTATGGCCAACATTTACAGTCGCGACAACATTCGTTAGACGTTCTTCAAAACACACCAAACTAAAGAAAGGTTTTAGCACCTCACTAGCAAGACCTTGATTCCAGTATTCTTTATCCAAAATAAAACCAAGTTCATGCTTCCCCTCTTCCGATGAAACAAAGACATGCCCAAGATATTCACGGGTTTGGTTGTGGATGATCGCACGGCAGAAGCCGACGTTGTCTTGCAGTATCTCTTGAAATAAGTGCTTAGCAGAGGCAATAGAGTGCGGCCCATTCATTTCAGCACGATTAATGGGGCAGCAATTCAACTTGATAAAGTCGTGTTGTAGCTGTTCGGTATAAGGAACCAACAGCGTTCTTGAGGTTGCTATCGTCATAAAACACTCCTTGTGTTGACCATTAGCAGAAAGCAGATGTAGTGCTCTTAAATAAAGAGCAGCGCCTAAATAAAACGCCAAGAAAAGAAAAGCCCCGACACCGAAGTGTCAGGGCTAGGGTCTTACTCGCAGCAGTCCGGCTACTAATTAATGCTCCATGCATCATCCATAATAGTGGCTGTAATCCTTCAGCTCTTTCCTTTACTTCGCCGTCCTAGCGGTGTCCAATCTTCCTGAAAGCTAACAATCCTAGTTAGCGCACATCACTTGTTCCGTGAGCGGTGTCCTTTACATCATCCTGATGCTAATCCAACCCTTTAATCCTAAAGGTGTCCATTGTCATTCCGTTGCAGCTAACTTCCTGTTAACTGACTGTATCCCTACAATATCCTTACGCTCCATGCTTGATCACTCAATCCTAAGTAACCAAATCTTCATCCTGAAGATAACCAAATCCTTGGTGCTTTCCTGTTCCGTGTCAGAATCCTTCCGACAAGGTTTAATTTACGCGATTTAGGGTTTCGGACAATAGATTTACATCACATTTTGAATCCGAAAAAGTTGTTAATTATATAAAACAAATAAAATTCAACACCTTAACTATATGCACATCAATCTCTCTAGCGATGTATTCGTGTTATCTCACAGCCTTTGTAAGAGATCTCTCACAAGCCATGGGCGGTTTTATGATTCGCTATCATTCACCAGAGCGAGTAAAATGACTGAAGACTAAAAATGGAGATCAACATGCTGACAAAAGATGTTTCTGAAGAGTTGAAATCAGTGCTTGAAGGACTGCAAGCGCAAGGCAAAGAACCGACAGTTGCTTTAGTTAAGGCTCGTATGAGCACATCCGTTCCGATGCCAGCTTTAATTACGACCATCAAGAGCTGGAAAAGCGCCAATCGCGTTCCTAAAGTTGAAGTCGCGACACAAGAAGAGCCTGCACTTGATCGTGTTAGCCAACTGGAAAAGCAAATCCTTGAACTCACTGCTCGCGTTGCCATGCTTGAAGCTAAACTAACTGATCAATAAGGCAACTGAGCAATAAGTTGACCGATAAATAAGCTAACAGAGAAATTAGAACACTATGAAGATATGGGTTGATGCGGACGCTTGTCCAAAGGTTATCCGAGAAACAATCGTACGCGCAGCTGAGCGCACAGGGGTTGAATGTACCTTTGTGGCAAACCATCTGGTTCCCGTTCCTAAACGCAATAACATTCACTCGATTCAAGTGCCAAGCGGATTTGATATTGCTGATGATGAAATCGTAAAACGCACTGAACCTGGCGACCTTGTAATTACATCCGATATCCCTCTGGCCGACGAAGTGATCACCAAAGGTGGGCAAGCACTCAGTTCTCGTGGCGAGCTTTATACCAAAGAGACCATCAAAGCACGTCTGAACATTCGTGACTTCATGGATACTATGCGCTCAAGTGGCATCCAAACTGGCGGACCAAGTACCCTTTCTCAAACCGATCGTCGAGAGTTTGCCAACCACCTCGATCGCCTGCTAGCAAAACGCTAACCTCGACTTTTCTTATTAAGAGATAGTTCTAAGCCATCTCCTAGTCGCTGTAGCTCAGATGAAATTTTAATCGACATACTCCGTTCTTGATATTTATTACAATAACGGAGTATTGATTATGGTTCGTCGAATCACCCTCACGCTATCGATTCTTTTTTGCAGCACTCAGCTTTCCTTTGCCGATGAAAGTTTTGCTGATGAAGACTTTGCCCATAAAGATTTCGCCGATGAAGAATACGGAATCATAGGAGGCAGCATCACCTATGGTGAAAGTGTTTTCTCCACTAAGGGCTCTCCTCAATTCGGAGCAACACCAAACCTCTTCTATTCCGGCCCGAAAGGCTTTATTGATGGCAGCCTAGCCAATTGGCAACTGCTACCTTATGTCGGGTTATCAGGAAACTGGCGCTTTGCTGAAGTGTCAGACACCTTCGTTGATCTGCCTAATGGTATTCAAGACAGAGATGGCAATGGAGAGTTAGGGATAACCTTAGGCACGGTAGGCGCACGCCTCACCTATTTACACGACGTGACTTCAGAACATAACGGCTACGAAGTTCAACTTCACTTAGGCAGAACCTTAGAAACGTGGACCCAGCTATTCACTATTACGCCTTACCTAGAAATCGACTATCGAGACAAAAAGCTCTCAAATCATCTTTACGGCATTTCTAACACCGAAGCTTCTTCCTCTGGGTTGAGTCAGTTTAACTCTGGGTCAACCTTTGTCTATCAAGCCGGGTTAATCGGACTTTATGAGTTCACACCCACTTGGATTGGTATCGCTCGAGCTGACTTAATACATCACGACAGTAACAGTGACTTGATCCAGCGAGATTTAGGTTGGTCATTTGAATTAGGGGTAACCTATCGTTTTGCGGGGTTGTAAATTTGTAGACTCGAATAATTTGTAGGCTTGAATAATTTGCAGACTCCAATAAAAAGAGCCTGCATCAATGCAGGCTCTTTGGTATCTCATCGTTTATTCAGTTGATAGCGAATCCAATATTCACTTATCACTGCTTACTAAGGCGTGTAGTACGTTGCAGCGCCCGGACCTACTGGTAGGCCGAATACGAATACCCAAACGTAGAACATTAAGCTCCAACCAACCAAGAATACGATTGAGTATGGAAGCATAGTTGCAATCAGAGTACCGATACCTAGGTTCTTCATGTAACGCGTTGCTACAGCAAGGATTAGACCGAAGTAGCTCATCATTGGAGTAATGATGTTCGTTGTTGAGTCACCGATACGGTAAGCCGCTTGAATCGTTTCTGGTGCGTAGCCTACTAGCATTAGCATTGGAACGAAAATAGGTGCTGTTACTGCCCACTGAGCAGAAGCCGAACCGATCATTAGGTTAATGAAGCCACACATTAGGATGAATGCGAAGAACAACATTGGACCTGTTAGGCCGATATCTTGTAGGAAAGTAGCACCTGCAACTGCGAATACTTGACCAAAGTTAGTCCACTTGAAGAAAGCGACAAACTGAGCAGCAAAGAACACAAGTACGATGTACATGCCCATTGAAGACATCGACTTAGACATTGCCTCGATCACATCACGGTCTGTTTTCATTGTGCCGGTAACTTTACCGTAAACAAAACCAGGAACCGCGAAGAATACGAAGATGAACGCTACGATACTTTTCAGGAATGGAGAACCTGAAACCGTACCTGCGGCTGAACGTAGAACACCATCAGCTGGAACAATCGTCCAAGCAAGAAGCGCTGAAACCGCTAGCACTGCGATACCCGCAAGCTTAAGGCCTTTCTTCTCAACGTCTGTTAGCTTGCCCATTGAATCATTTGATAAATCTTCAGACGCTTCTTCGTCGTTGTATTTACCCAGTTTTGGCTCAACAATCTTCTCAGTTACAAATGCACCTGTAATAGCGATGAAGAAAGTAGAAACAAACATGAAGTACCAGTTTGATTCAGGACCAACGCTGTAAGTCGGGTCAATCATTTGTGCTGCTGTTTCTGTGATACCAGAAAGCAGTGGGTCAACCGTACCGATCAGAAGGTTTGCAGAGTAACCACCAGATACACCAGCAAATGCTGCCGCTAGACCCGCTAATGGGTGACGACCCAAAGAGTGGAAAAGCATTGCTGCAAGCGGGATAAGTACTACATAACCCAGCTCTGAAGCCGTGTTAGAGATGATACCGGCAAAAACTACAGTTACCGTAACCATGCGCTTAGATGCGCCCATTACCATGCCACGCATCGCAGCAGATAATAGACCTGAGTGCTCAGCAATTGCTACACCTAGCATTGCAACCAGCACGGTACCTAATGGCGCAAAGCCAACAAAGTTTTTAACTAGATTAGTTACGATGAGTTGTAAGCCTTCAGCATTCAGTAAGCTTACAACATAGATCATTCCGTCAGCAGAACGACCTGGAGCACCTTCTGGGCGAGGGTCCATAACAGACACTTCAAAATATCCAGCGATACCTGAAGTAACTAGAATAGCGACACAGAAGATTGCGAAAAGAGTGATTGGGTGGGGTAATAGGTTCCCCAAATATTCAACACCATCGAGAAAACGGGTAAAAATAGGTTTCTTTGGCGAGTTGTTTTTTATTGAAGCTGATGAACTCATCAGTTCCCTCCTTGTAGTGATTCCTATGCAATTGTGACAAAAATGTTCAAATTGCCAGCGAAGGGTACGCGACAAAATTATCAATTAGAAATTCAAAATGTTACAAAATGTGTAACAAACGGTGATTTTTAACTCTATTTGAACAATTAATTAGCAAATAAATCTACATTAAATACAAAATCTAGATTTATAATTCACAACCACGCATTCACTACAAATATATCTAACGATATAACCTATTGATTCACTTAAAAATAAAACACATCGTACGCTAAATAAACACTCTATCTTTAATCCGGTTCCTCTTGAGGGAAAAGAAAAGCAGTCAAATGAATGAAGTTTGACTTTCCCCTCGTTTTTTACACACGTGTCACATCAAATTGACGGCTTATTTCTGAACCGCTTTGAATCTCGGATTAGTTTTACAGATAACATAGTGACGGCCTCGGCGTTTTACTATCTGACAATCCGGGTGACGGTTCTTTGCACTTTTCAGTGATTTCACGACTTTCATTTATTTCGCTCCCTTACCTAATTGACCAAAACGACGAGTGAAGTTCGCAACACGTCCCTCTTTATGTAGCACTCTCTGTTTACCGGTATAGAAAGGGTGCGACTTTGACGATACTTCAATCGTGAAATAAGGGTAAGTATTGCCATCTTCCCATTCGATAGTACGTTCTGTTTTCAACGTTGAGCCAATCAAGAAGTACTCATCGACACTGGTGTCGTGGAACACCACTGTGCGGTAGTCAGGGTGGATATTCGGTTTCATTGTATTTCCCTAAATGCTTAAATTGATACGTTATAACATACCAAATGATAATTATTATCAAAAGAAAAACAAGCGATTTTGTGATATTTTTCCGTCTTAACTGAAACCAGAGAACACCTTGCTATGTACACCATTAAACCTGTTGGCTTTATTGAGTCTCCTTATAAAGAGAAGTTCGCTGTGCCAAGACAGCCTAGGTTAGTACCCACTTCGACCTCAAGAGTTAGGCTAGTTGAAGCAGCGAACTGCCTTGAGTCTGTTCGTGATATTGAACAATTTAGCCATGTGTGGTTGTTATTTTTGTTCGATAAGAACCTTGAAGCAGGATGGAAACCAACCGTGAGGCCACCTCGCCTTGGCGGCAATGAACGTATTGGTGTATTCGCGTCTCGTGCCACATTCAGACCCAATGGAATTGGCATGTCTGCGGTTGAACTCAAAGGTGTGTCTCAAGAGAAAGGGCAAACTTGGTTGGATCTCGGCAGCGTCGACTTAGTAGACGGCACACCGATCATCGACATCAAACCTTATATTCCCTACTCGGATTCGATTCCAGATGCATTCGGAGGGTTTGCCGCCGAAGAGCCAGAGGTGCTAGAAGTTAGCTTTTCTCAGCAAGCACAAAGTAAACTAGCAAACCATCCACAAGCCCGTCATATCATTAAGGTGATCAAAGAAGTGCTTGGCCAAGATCCACGTCCGGCCTATAAGAAAGGCAAACCAGACAACAAGGAATATGCGGTAAATTTGTTCGATCTTAACGTAAAATTCGTTGTTGAAACGCTTTTCATCAATGTAACTGACATTGAGCGCTTTTGAGATCTCAAATAGGCTGATATTATATGCGGCTATATCAGATTTGCTGTAGTCACTAACCACAGCAAGTTTTCTTTTATCAATGATGAAACGGATACCATAGAATGCGTACCAGTAACTACCTTCTTTCTACTTTGAAAGAGACTCCAAACGACGCAGAAGTTATCAGCCACCAGCTGATGCTACGTGCAGGTATGATCCGTAAGCTAGCTTCAGGTTTATATACTTGGCTACCTACTGGTCTACGTGTACTGCGTAAAGTCGAAAATATCGTTCGCCAAGAGATCGATAATGCAGGTGCCGTTGAAATCTTGATGCCCGTAGTTCAACCGTTTGAGCTTTGGGAAGAGACTGGCCGTTCTGAAAAGATGGGCCCTGAGCTACTTCGTTTCACAGACCGTCACTCTCGTCCGTTCGTTCTCAGCCCAACAGCTGAAGAAGTAGTAACGAGCCTAGTACGTAACGAGATCAGCTCTTACAAACAGCTACCTCTAAACCTGTACCAAATCCAGACTAAATTCCGTGATGAGCGCCGCCCTCGCTTTGGCGTAATGCGTGCACGTGAATTCTCTATGATGGATGCGTACAGCTTTGATATCGACAAAGAAGGCTTAGAAAAGTCTTACCAAGCGATGCACGATGCTTACTGTAAAGCATTCGACCGCATGGGCCTTGAATACCGTCCAGTATTAGCTGACTCTGGCGCAATCGGCGGCAGCGGCTCTCAAGAGTTCCACGTTCTTGCTGAAAGCGGCGAAGACCTAATCGCATTCTCAACTGAGTCAGATTACGCAGCAAACATCGAAAAAGCAGAAGCACTCGCTCCTACTGAAGATGCTGCAGCACCAACTCAAGAGATGAAACTGGTTGATACACCAAACGCGAAAACTATCGCAGAATTGGTAGAGCAACACGGTCTAGCAATCGAGAAGACAGTTAAGACTCTATTCGTTAAAGCATCTGATGAAGTAGAAGCAGATATCATTGCTCTAGTCATCCGTGGTGACCACGAGCTTAACGAAGTGAAAGCAGAAAACCTTCCACAGGTTGCTTCTCCACTAGAGATGGCTTCTGAAGAAGAAATCCGTGCTCTTGTTGGTGCAGGTCCTGGTTCACTTGGCCCTGTTGGCCTAGAGCTACCATTCATCGTTGACCGCTCTGTTGCTGTAATGAGCGACTTTGGCGCTGGTGCAAACGTAGACGGTAAGCACTACTTCGGTATTAACTGGGGTCGTGACGTAGAGCTTGCTCAGGTTGAAGACCTACGTAACGTAGTTGAAGGCGACCTTAGCCCATGTGGTCAAGGTACTATCCAACTTAAGCGTGGTATCGAAGTTGGTCACATCTTCCAACTAGGTAATACTTACTCTAAAGCAATGAACTGTAACGTGCTTGGTCCTGATGGTAAGAGCGTAATTCTAGAAATGGGTTGTTACGGTATCGGTGTTTCACGTGTTGTTGCATCTGCTATCGAGCAAAACCACGATAAATTCGGTATCACTTGGCCAGACGCACTAGCGCCGTTCCAAGTTGCTATCGTACCAATGAACATGCACAAATCTGAGCGCGTTAAAGAAGCAGCTGAGAAGCTATACGCTGAATTAACGGCTATGGGTATCGAAGTACTATTTGATGACCGTAAAGAGCGCCCTGGTGTTATGTTTAAAGATATCGAGCTTGTGGGTATTCCTCACACTATCGTTATCGGTGATCGCAGCATGGACGAAGGTAACTTCGAATACAAAAACCGTCGTACTGGTGATAAAGAAGCTATCGCAATGGACACGGTTATCGAGCACCTTAAAGCTCAACTAGCTTAGTAATCCGATTACTGACTAGATAAACATTGAAAGGCTGCCATTAGGTAGCCTTTTTTGTTCCTGCTATTAATCACCTAACGTAAAGAAATGTCAGTTAATCCTCTGTTCATCTAACAGTCCGTATATTGGTGTCATCAACTTTTTAGACATGCTCACCATTGGAGGTATCGATGGATATCAAAAGCTTACTTAACCAAGCACTTAAGTCAGATCTCGTTAAACAAGGTACTCAGAAGTTTTCCCAAGGATCTTCGAGTTTAAGCAACCTATCTCAAGGCAGTAGCAGCAATGGCAAAGGTGTCAACAAGAGCACACTTGGCGCCTTCGGTGCAGGCGCAGTTGGTGGTGGACTGTTAGGGGCGTTAATGGGCTCTAAGAAGACCAAGAAAATGGGTAAGAAAGCCGCTGGCATTGGTGGCGCAGCAGCACTGGGCGCTTTGGCTTATAAGGTCTACAACGACTATCAGTCTAAACAAGGGCAAACACCAAATGCCGAACAAGCTCAATTTGATGAGAACGACTCAAACCATAGCGTGCTGATTCTCAGGTCGATGATTGCAGCATCCAAAGCGGATGGTCATGTTGATGAAGAAGAGATGGCCAAGATTGAGCAAGCCGTCGAAAACATGGGTGCCGATTATCAACTGACTAAATTGGTGTCTGAAGAATTGCACAAGCCACTCGATCCAAGTGAAATTGCTCAGCTCGCGACCTCACCTCAACAAGCGAGTGAGATCTACTTAGCGTCTTTGATTGTAGCGGATGAGCAGAACTTCATGGAGAAGGCTTACCTCAAAGAGTTAGCCAAGCAACTCAACCTTGATGATGAAGTTACTTATCAACTTGAACAGCAAATCTCTGGTTAAGCAGTCAATATCCGGCTAATAGGCAAGCTAGCAAAGTGATACGTTGAGCATCAACAGAATGAGATATTGAGCAAGAACAAACTAACTCTGAACTTAATCAGATCCACTTTGTTTTTGCTTATCTCTATGTGTATATTGAGATCAGTTATCATTTGGTTAGGTATAAAAATGAAAGTATACGATTGTTGTGATTTGGTGCGTGAACTGTATTCTCAAATTGGCAGTGGCGACCAAGGCTATATCCCTAAAGCGATCACCTGCGCGGTAAAAACATTGAATGACCTTGCTGCAGATGAATCTCTTCCTAAAGAAGCGCGTGAGCGTGCAGCATTTGCCGCAGCTAACTTACTGATTTCAGATTTCGAGGACTAATATGAACCTCGCTAACTTTGAAAAAATGGATCCTGTGATGTTGATGAGCATCGTCAACATGAAACTGCGTGATGACTTCGGCGGTGATTTGGATCGAGTGGTCAACTTCTACGAGATCGACAAAGCAGCATTAATCGCGAAACTTGCGTCTGCTGGCTTTGAGTTCCTTCCAGAAGCCAAACAGTTTAGATAGCCATTTAGAACAAGCTTGATTTTGAGAGGCCAACCTTAGTGTTGGTCTTTTTATTTTTTGGCCGGAAGAAGGGTGCATAATAGGCCAAAGATCAATAAACCTATTATAAATTATCTGTTTGCGCCTATACTTTTATATCCTAGAGTCAACCTGCGATCCTTGAACCAAAGCGTGTTGTTGTATAGGCTACCCAGAACAGCATATAAAACTCATCACTAAGTTGGATGATATCGAAGGACTAACAATGAAAAGACTCGGACTATTAGCCGTTATCACAACCGCACTCACCGCAGGGTGCTCTTCAAATACTCAGCAAGATAACTTTCGTGAAGCCTCTTTTGAACTGTGTAATACCGAAGTCGATATCTACTCAGTAAGCCATGATGAGCGAATTCGTATCGTCTGTTCTGATGGTTCTAAATTCGCTTTGAACAGCGAAGATACGCTAGAAGTAATGCGTGATATCAACATCGACTACTGCGATGGCGAAGGCTTAGGCAAATTCAATGAAAGCCGCAGCTACTACTCGTTCAAGTGTAAGTCAGGCACTTTACTGAGCATCAAAAAGTAAAATTAAGACCTGCAAACAACAAAGGGTTGATGTGCAAGCATCAGCCCTTTTTAGTATCAGCCTTTCTGTATTCTCAGATAACCCAACTCCATACCCACAGATACAAAAAAGGGACTCAATGAGCCCCTTTAAAAGTGTTTTTCAAAGTAGTTGTTTGAAATTCTAGGAGAGCACGCGGAGCTTACGGATGTAAGTGAGCATGCTCGACAACGAAGTTCAAATCACTACGAAGAAAAAATTAAGCGTAAACAGGTAGACGCTTACAGATATTTAGTACTTTTGCTTTTGTTGCTTCGATAACAGACTCATCACCCATGTTATCTAGGATGTCACAGATCCAACCTGCTAGCTCTTTCGCGTCTGCTTCTGAGAAACCGCGACGAGTGATAGAAGGAGAACCGATACGGATACCTGAAGTAACGAACGGGCTACGTGGATCGTTTGGTACAGAGTTCTTGTTCACTGTGATGTTCGCTGCACCTAGTGCAGCATCTGCTTCTTTACCTGTGATGTCTTTGTCGATTAGGTCAACTAGGAACAGGTGGTTCTCTGTAGAACCTGAAACGATGTTGTAACCGCGTGCAAGGAATTCAGCAACCATTGCTTTTGCGTTAGCCACTACGCGAGCTTGGTATTCTTTGAATTCTGGCTCTAGAGCTTCTTTGAACGCTACTGCTTTACCAGCGATAACGTGCATTAGAGGACCACCTTGGCCGCCTGGGAATACTGCTGAGTTTAGCTTCTTGTAAAGATCTTCGCCTTCGTTAGAAAGGATAAGACCACCACGAGGACCAGCAAGCGTCTTGTGTGTTGTCGTTGTTACAACGTGAGCGTGTGGAACTGGGTTCGGGTAAACGCCTGCAGCGATTAGACCAGCAACGTGAGCCATATCTACGAAGAAGTAAGCGCCTACTTTATCAGCGATTTCACGCATGCGCTTCCAATCACAAACTTGAGAGTAAGCTGAGAAACCGCCGATGATCATCTTAGGCTTGTGCTCGATAGCTAGCGCTTCCATCTCTTCGTAATCGATTTGACCTGCTTCATCGATACCGTAAGGGATGATGTTGTAAAGCTTACCAGAGAAGTTCACTGGAGAACCGTGAGTTAGGTGACCACCGTGCGCTAGGCTCATACCAAGAACCGTATCGCCAGCATTCAGTAGCGCCATGTATACAGCGTTGTTTGCTTGAGAACCTGAGTGAGGTTGTACGTTTGCGTATTGAGCGCCAAACAGTTCACATGCACGTTCGATTGCTAGAGTTTCAACTTTATCTACGTACTCACAACCACCGTAGTAACGCTTGCCTGGGTAACCTTCAGCGTATTTGTTTGTAAGCTGAGAACCTTGAGCTTCCATTACACGTGGGCTTGTGTAGTTTTCTGAAGCGATAAGTTCGATGTGCTCTTCCTGACGAAGAGTTTCTTCTTGGATAGCTGCGAATAGGTCCGCATCGTAATCAGCAATGTTCATGTCACGCTTAAGCATCTGTATCTCCTGACTCAGATTGTACTGAAAGTTTCAAAAAAACCACACAACGACCGAAAGCAAACGTTTCCGTCACCGTTTTGATGTGACGCATTCTACATAATTTGATCTAGGTCATAAAGAGCTAATTGCAATTTTATCATGCAGTTTTTTCATAATCACATATAAGATTCATCATGGTTATTAAGCTGATCCAACCAAAGATGACGCTTACTGTCAATTTTACGCTTTACACCCTGTAAAACGCAGATTACATAGGTTTACCTTAATTTTGCACCTCAAGCTACCGAAAGCTAAGGTTTTTATCTACTATGCACGCCTTTATTGGTTAGGTAATTATAAAAACGATGGAAAAACACTCACGTAAAGAAGATTGGGTAGCAATCCTCACTGGCACATTTTTAGTAGCGTTAGGCGTCTTCTTTTTACAGTCAGCGAACCTGCTTACTGGTGGCACTACTGGCTTGGCTCTGCTTTTGAGTCAATTCTTGCCTGTAACCTTTGGTATTTTGTACTTTGTTGCCAACTGTCCATTCTACTTATTGGCATGGAAACGATTCGGCCGTAGCTTTGCTATTAGCAGTGCGATTTCTGGTGCTTTAGTATCTGTGTTTGCCGACCATTTATACTTAGTTATCTCGCTAGAAGTTCATAACGAAATCTACTGTGCAGTTGCTGGCGGCTTGTTAATGGGCTTAGGTATGCTAATCCTATTTCGTCACCGCTCAAGCCTGGGTGGTTTCAACGTATTGTGTTTGTTTATCCAAGACCGCTACGGTATCTCCGTAGGCAAAACCCAAATGGGTATTGATGCCTGTATTCTGTTTGCATCGTTCTTCTTTGTATCGCCTTGGGTGATTGCCGTATCTGTATTAGGCACCGCAGTATTGAACATCGTATTGGCAATGAATCACAAACCAACTCGCTACTCGGTGAATTACGCGTCTTAATACCAATCACCTTATGAATTACTAGCTGTTTTTAATAACAAAAACAGCTAGTATTTAGGTTTTATAAACCGTCGCCTTTTCTATGCAAGATTACCTCTCTAGCGCCAAAGACCAACAAACCTCTATTTATATTGAAGGCTTGGAATTCAACACCAACACACGAGTCTTAAGCTGCGACAAGCAGGTCATCGATTTAGAACCTCGTTCTATCGAGCTATTAGAGTTACTTCTTACCAGCGTTGGTCAGCCGCTCGCTGCCGAGCACATCATTGAATCTGTATGGCAAAGTAACTTCATTTCCAAAAATGTTCTGACAAACCGAATCAGTACCTTACGTTCAGTACTTCAAAAACACCTGCCAGATAGCGACGCAACCAAAATACTGGTGACTTATCCGCGCAAGGGCTACTTCCTTAACCCTAGCTCTGTGAGCTTGGCCAATGCACAGCCCCAACCTCTTGAGGTAACCGAACAGCCTCAACCAAGTAAAAAGACATCACCGTTTAATCTTTTGTTACTGTCACTCTCTGTTGTGCTGCTGATAAGCACTGCGACTTTAGGCTATATGTTTTGGCACTCTTCAAACCAAGCCTCAGAGCTTGAACGCACACAGAGGCTAATTCCTAAGGTCGAGCTACTGCTAAACCGTATCGATGCCATTGGAGACAATGCGAGAACGTATCGCAAAGCCGTTAAAGCGCTACTACTTCAACAACAAATTGAATACGCTTATACCGACTTAGCGAATCAAGATGCACCTAGTTACTTCGTAGACCCAATAGACAGTACGCCCTTCTTTCCGGGTGCCAAAAACATGCGCACCAGTGATTACCTGCTCAATATTCAATTAAAGGATCAGGAAGTCGATACACGCCTTGCGGCTAAAGTCAGCCTTATTTACCCAAGTTCAGGCAAACTTGCTTTCCGCGGTGTCTACTCAATAGAGATAGATAACCTCAGTGAAGACTTGATGGAAATAAATAGAGAGCTAGCAAACTACTTTGCTTTGCCTGCGCCGCTATCACCAGAGTGGTCTGTCAGCGATAAAGAACTAAGCCATTTACTTAACGAACAAACGTTAAAGCTGGATAGCGTGCCACTCAACGTGATGACTTCAACATTGATTGCACGACAAATGGCGCTCTTTGAAACTGACCACCAGCGACTGATCAGTTTCACTAGCCTTGTGCAAACACGCTTTAAGTTGATTCCCGACGAGCTCAAACTTTGGCTTGGGATTATTCACTTCAAGTTAAGAGACCTGCAAACCGCGAAGGAATTCCTGACCAACACAGCGGGCAATTCGACCATCGAGAACGCACTGGTCTATATGATGATTTCCCATATTGGTTACAAGCAAGGAGACATGGATAAGTTTCGCCTCAACTACATGGAATCCTTGGTCGCATTATTGCGAGTGGTTCCTTCAGAAGAGTTGTTTGCTCGCTTGTCCAAACCGGAGTCGAAATCAACCTGTCTCCAGCCTTGGAAAAATCTAAAATTGAGCATCAAAGAGCCATTAATCATTAAGCAGTGGGAAAACCTGATGCTTAACTACTGCACGAATGTCGGCCATCAACTTTCCGAATAAAGAAATATAAAGTACTTAAAAACAATGGTTTAAATATAAATTAAGATCTTATGTATCTTCATTTTTTGCCCTATTAACCCTCTCAACAATAGCATTCCTAAAAACATCAGGCCGCTCTAGGCCAACTATATTAGGAATGCTCAACATGAAAAAATCCATGACGCTGCTTGCGACTTCTCTCTTTGCTCTTTATGGCTGTGGCGGCGGAGGTGGCTCTTCTTCATCTGGCTCTACTGGTACAACTCAGTTCGATTACCCGATCAACAACTCTCAGTTTGCACCAAAGAACATCACATTGTTGTCTTACCTAATATCAGAAGATGGCGGTGAAAACATAGCACTGGATATTGCATACCGAGATATCAGTTCACAGCAAATGTTAGCCAATATTCAGTTGGAATTAGATAAGTTAGCGATCTCTAATGAGACTGAAGGTGTAGCTGAATTGGAGAAGCTAAAAACAACGTTAGAGAGCATGGTTAACAGCGGTATCAACGACTTCTACGCCGCGGATATGACGATACAAGGTGAGACGGACAGTGGCCTGTTTTACAAAGGCAGCGATGGCTTTGTTAACTCAGTTGATTCCAATATAGAATTGACTAATGGTGAGGCTGTCGACTTTTTGGTGACCAACCCAGTATTCAAAGATTCAGGCAGTACAGTACAAGAAAAAAGCCCCAATATTAGTCAGAGCAGTAGTTCTGTCGGGCTTTCGTTTGAGGTTACTACTGGACAACTAGAAGCCTTGCTTGATGATTTCTACGAAGGCGATATTGATGATTTAGGATCGTTAGACACACGATGTGACTTCCATTGGCAGCAACAAGTTTCCGAAAATGGTCAGCGCTCAGCGGTAACGGTTCAAGATAAGAAAATTGAAACGGCGTACCTGAAAGTTGAAAACACTTACAACGTGGTTTGTGATGGGTATGATTCAGCTGAATTTCAAAGCAATACTGAAACATGGTTCAACCCAAGCTTTGGCGTTGTGAAAATGATGGACTGGGATGAAAAGAATGGCACCCAATTGAACGAAACGACGTGGACTCTCGATTCATTTACGGTCAACAAAGGCTAGTAGCCGAAGCCTTCCATTAGAGAATAGGAAGGAAAGCTTTGAGCCTGACACATAGAGTTCAGGCTCAAAGCTTATACTCGCATAGGGGAACGAGTATTATTGCTCTATCAAGAGAATTCTTGTTTCATACGGTCGTAAGGCTACCGTGTTTGCAGAAACTGGCAACTGCTCATTAGAGTAATTCCCCAATAGCAATTGCGCTTTATCCAGTTCAAATTCATTAGATAACTCAACCTGACACGCTTCACCGTAGTAGTTATTAACACACAACAAAGTCTGACCATCAGTCTCGCGAGAATACGCAAATACCGATGGGTGCTCAGGCAACAAGTCTTTGTAGCTACCATGAGTAATCACTGGCACTTCTTTACGCAACTCAATCAAGCTCTTGTAGAAGTAAAAAACAGAGTCTTTGTCTTCCAGCGCTTGCTCAGCATTGATCTCAGTATAGTTATTTGCAACATCTAGCCACGGCTGAGCTTGTGAGAAGCCTGCATGCGCTTCGCTGTTCCACTGCATCGGCGTGCGAGAGTTATCACGAGATTTCTGCGCCAGAATCGCCATCATATCTTGATGAGCCACACCATCACGGTTAACCATGATGTCATACATATTGGTGCTCTCAACATCACGATATTGGCTGATCTCGGTGTAACCTGGGTTGGTCATGCCAATCTCTTCACCTTGATAGATATAAGGCGTGCCTTGCATCATGTGGACAGACGCAGCCAACATCTTGGCCGACTCAACACGATATTGCTGATCATCACCTAAGCGGCTCACGACTCGCGGTTGGTCGTGGTTACACCAAAACAATGCGCCCCAGCCCTTGCCGTTCAAACCCGTTTGCCAATGATTGAAGATCGACTTGAGCTGCAAGAAATCAAACGGCGCATTAGTCCACTTCTCACCATTGGTGTAATCCACCTTAAGGTGGTGGAAGTTAAACACCATCGATAACTCGCTGTTATCAATGTTTGAGTACTGTTGGCAATGCTCGAGTGTCGTTGAAGACATCTCGCCTACTGTCACGCTGCCGTATTTCTGGAATACCGCTTCGCTGATCTCTTTCAGGTATTCGTGCACTCGTGGGCCATCAGTGTAAAAACGACGACCATCACCGATATCATCATTGGGGAAGTCTTGCTGTTTCGAAATCAGGTTGATCACGTCCAAGCGGAAACCATCAACGCCCTTCTCAGCCCAGAAGCTAATGACGTCTTTCACTTCTTCGCGTACAACCGGGTTCTCCCAGTTAAGGTCGGCTTGCTCTTTCGCGAATAGGTGTAGGAAATACTGACCCGTCGCTTCATCCATTTCCCATGCATTACCACCGAACTTAGACTGCCAGTTGGTTGGTGCTTGGCCGTTTACAGGATCTTTCCATATGTAGTAGTCGCGGTATGGGCTGTTTTTATCACCCAATGCTGACTGAAACCACGCATGTTCTGTTGAGGTGTGGTTTACCACGATATCCATCACGATACGAATACCACGTTGGTGCGCTTCAGCCAGCAATAGGTCGAAATCTTCCATGGTGCCGAATTGCGGGTTAATCGCGTAGTAATCTGAAATATCGTAGCCGTTATCGATCATTGGGGATGCGTAAACTGGGGTTAACCAAATGGCATCCACACTCAAGTGTTTAAGATAATCCAGTTTTGAAATGATCCCTTTGATATCGCCAGTACCTTTACTGCCACTGTCACAAAAGCTCTTTGGGTAGATTTGATAGATGGTTGCGGTTTTCCACCAACTTTCATCATGCTCAGTCATCGCCATCTCTAACACTCACTTACCAGAAAATATAAAATAAAAATCACCATGTGAATCATGGTCGAATAGCCGTTATAACTAAAAGAAAAAGCTATAACTAAGAGAAAAAGCGATGGCTCACTTTGGAGTCATCGCTTATTAAATGCATTACGCGTTGGCGGTTTCTAGCTCACCTTTCATCTGTGCTCGTTTATAGAAGAACAGTGTTAACGTGACGGGTAGTACAATCGCCACCAGCATCGCAATTAAGTAAACAGACCAATATTGCGGTTGAATCGATAAGATGCCTGGCAAGCCACCAACACCGATACCATTCGCCATCACTCCTGCACTACCACAGATAGCAGCCGCAGCGGCACTGCCGATCATTGCGCTCAGCATTGGGAATTTGTATTTAAGGTTGATGCCGTACATCGCTGGCTCTGTTACACCTAAGTAAGCAGAGATTGCAGCTGGAACCGAGATATCTCGTTCGCCTTCGCGTTTGCTTAAGATGATGATGCCAACAACCGCTGAAGCTTGTGCAATATTTGATAGCGCAATCAAAGGCCAGATTGGTGTGCCGCCTAAGTCTTGCATCAGTTGTAGGTCGACGGCATTGGTTGTGTGGTGAATACCTGTAATAACCAAAGGTGCGTATAGGAAGCCAAAGACTACTGAACCAAGAATCGCAAAGTCACCCGTCATTGCCGCTTTAGCCGCGAATGCCACGCCATCGCCTAACATACGGCCAAATGGGCCAATGAAAGCGTGCGCTAAAATCACAGACAAAATAATCGATACGAACGGCACGACAACAAGGTACAGGTAAGAAGGAACAATACGCTTAAGGTTGGTCTCGATGAAGGCCAGAGCCACACCCGCTAACATCGCAGGGATCACCTGAGCCTGATAACCAACTTTCTCTATCACGAACAAGCCAAAGTCCCACACTTCAGGTACCGATTTACCTATCATGTAAGCGTTCATCAATTGCGGGGAAACCAAGGTCACACCGAGCGTGATGCCTAAAATAGGGGTTCCGCCGAGCTTCTTAACCGTTGCCCAACACACACCAACCGGAAGGAAGAAGAAAATAGCTTCGCCGATCAACCATAAGAAAGAGTGAACCGTTGCCCAGAATTGACTGATTTCAACTAGGGTTTTGCCGTCGAACATGCGAATGTCGCCAATCACATTACGGAAACCAAGAATCAAACCGCCAGTAATGATGGCAGGCAGCAGTGGTACGAAAATTTCGGCTAAATGGGATATACCACGCTCAAGGAAGTTCATATTTTGACGAGCAGCCAACTTCGCCTCATCTTTTGATGATGCATCTTTACCAGTTTGCTCAATCAAAAGTGCGTACACCTCATCAACCTCGGTGCCAATCACGACTTGGAATTGACCTGCGTTAGTAAAGCAGCCTTTTACCAGTTTAAGCTTCTCTAATTCTGCTTTGTTCGCTTGTTCCGTATCGTTCAATACAAAACGCAGTCGAGTTAGACAATGGCTGACACTCGCAATATTCTCTTTGCCACCGACTAACTCGATAAGACGCGCAACGTCTTGCTTCGCTATCTTACTCATACTACCCCACCCTGGTTTCATTCAATTACTCATCTAAACCATGTAGCTATAACCACTCAGACTTAGATTTAGATTTATGGGAACATTCCCAATTACGGTTATTATAATGCCCACATGAATGATAAATTAAAATGGGAACAGTCCCATTAATTGAAAGAGATCACACTCTAATTTTAATCTAAGCGGTTCAATTTCGCTTAATTGAGTGGATTATAGAATCGGAGATTGAGTGTGATGAGAGATCTCTGAATTGCCTAAAAGCTGAGAGATCAATAGATTAGCAGCCAGTTTACCTGCAGATTGGTAACCAGGATCAATGCTAAATACTCGTGGGAATAAGAAAGAGAGAAGATCATTGCCACCGACACCAGTCACCACCACATCTTCACGTTGTCGCTCTTGCAGACGCTTGATCACACCGAGAGCCAATGTGTCACTAGCACAGACTATAGCTTGGGTGTTAGGTGTTAGTACCTCATCCACCAGCTGATAAGCACTTTCGTGATGAAGTTGACCAGTGCGATAGTTTGCCACCGAACCTGTGTTTTCACACCAATCGAGATAAGCCTTAAGACGCAGTTCACCGGTTGATTTGTCGCTAGGATCAACCCCGATGAAGCCAACCTCAGAGATCCCCTGATCCGACAGATGCGCTAACGCACTATTGATCACCTGTTGGTTATCATAGTTAATCGACGTCACGTTCTCGGTATCCAGAGCAATAACCACCGCTTTGTGTTCCCAAGCTTCAATCGCAGGAATATCGCAATCAGTAAAACCAAACACGATTATGCCGTCTACATTGCGGCGCTTGAGAACCTGAAGGTGTTCATTGGCTTTTTCTCTATCTAGCTGGCTTTCCATGATCACGACATCGTAATCCGCTCGATACAACTCAGCCAACATAGTGCTAACTGCTTTGTTTTCAGAAGGGGAATCCAGACGAGAAATGATGACACCGATGACTTTTTGACTGCCACCACGCATCGACTGCGCAGACTTTGAAGGCGTGTACCCAGATTCTTGAATTACTCTTTCCACCCTTTCTCGGGTTTCAGGTTTCACTTTTGGATCATTGGTCAGAACGCGAGATACGGTTGACTTACCAACACCGGACAGCTTAGCAATATCGAGAATAGTGAGTTTTTTGCTCATAAAAAGTCTAACGTTAAAGGGAAGAGAAGAAAAAGTGAGGGCATACCCCCTCACTTAACTGTTTGTAAATCCTAGAAGTCAACTATGACTTACTTTCGGCAATTTTTATAGACGACACGACCAAGTTCTAGACGCGCGTTGTCACCTTTAGTGCGTAAAGTGACGCTATTGATCAGTTCAGAGGTTCCATCATCTAAGATGTACTTCGTTCCTGAACCTGCCGATATTTGAGTTAGGCGATATTCATTCTCTGGCAAACGTAATACCGCTTTTTCATTACCAAGGTAAGCGACCTTAAATGAAGCGTCAGACTCACATTGATAAGTCACGAATTGATCGTCCGATACTGCACCATCAGGCGCTGCGGATTTAGAACACCCGAATAACGCTACCGTACATAGAGATGCTATCAACAATGCTTTCATACTGCGTTCCTCATCTTTATATAGTGAACAACACTTATATCTAAGTGAAGGAGACTTAGTGTCTTAACCTTTTAAGAAAGCTGGCACGTCTTTAATGCTATCAAGCACAACGCTCGCCAAGGCTTCACCTTTTTCAGTGATTGGTTTGCCTGTTCTTACTAAGACTTTAGTACCAACGCCTGCTGCTTCTGCAGCCATCATGTCTTCAGCTTTATCGCCGATCATGACCGAGTTAGCCATATCAATCTTCAGAAAGTCACGAGCAGAAATGAACATACCTGGCTTTGGTTTACGACATTCACAATCTTGCTTGTAGTCACCAATACCGTGTTCAGCGTGGTGCGGGCAGTAATAGATGCCATCAAGCTCAACGCCGTTATCAACAAAGTTCCAATCCATCCACTGCGTTAAAGAAAGAAAACGGTCTTCACTAAACATGCCGCGAGCAATGCCTGACTGGTTAGTCACTAGCACCAATAAATAGCCCATATCTTTAAACGCTTTCGCCGCTTCAAACACACCGTCAATGTATTCAAAGTCATGCTCATCATGTACGTAGCCGTGGTCAACGTTAATCACACCATCACGATCTAAAAAAACAGCAGGTTTAGACAAAATTTTGTTCTCTATCAACTCTCTATTAATCATTAATTATTACACGCTTTATTTGCTTCATCACTATCTATTTAGTTTTGCGTTCGTTAACGAATTGTTTCTAGCTTAGCCATACAATCGACGTTTAGCCGTCTAGACGTAAAAATATCTATTGACTTAGATCATAGAACACCATAGCATCGTCTGTAAATCGAGCGAGCTATCGACATATTATTCTGTTCTACCTGCACGGGTTTCTCTATGATTAAAGTGAATCAAGTCAACAAGGTTTTTTATCAAGGTACTAAAGAAATCAATGCCTTAATTGATATCAACCTCCACATTCCTCAAGGTCAAATCTTTGGAGTCATCGGCTCTTCAGGTGCAGGCAAAAGTACCCTAATCCGCTGTGTAAATATGTTGGAAGCACCGACCTCTGGTGAAGTGATTGTTGACGGTATCGACCTAACAAAACTCAGCAAATCAGAACTTAGCGAAGCGCGCCGTAACATCGGCATGATATTCCAGCACTTCAACCTGCTGTCTTCTCGTACTGTATTTAACAATGTAGCACTGCCTTTAGAACTTGCTGGTAAAGATAAAGCGATTATTGAAGCAAAAGTGAGTGAGTTACTTGAACTCGTTGGCTTAGCGGATAAGCGAGACACCTACCCGGCAAACCTAAGTGGCGGTCAAAAGCAGCGTGTTGCGATTGCTCGTGCACTGGCCTCTGATCCGAAAGTACTGCTGTGTGACGAAGCGACCAGCGCATTGGACCCTGCGACCACTCAATCGATTCTTGAGCTACTGCGTGAAATCAACCGCAAGCTGAACATCACTATCCTGCTTATTACGCACGAGATGGATGTAGTGAAAAGCATTTGTCACGAAGTGGCGATCATTGGCGGTGGTGAATTGGTAGAGAAAGGCACAGTTGGTGACATCTTTGCTCACCCTAAAACTGAACTAGCGCATCAATTCATTCGTTCAACGTTGGATCTGACGATCCCTGAAGATTACCAAGCACGCCTGCAAGAGACTCGCGTAAACAGCAGTTACCCGTTGGTACGTCTTGAGTTTACGGGCGCAACGGTTGATGCTCCGCTGATGACTCAGATTGCACGCAAATTCAATATCGATGTCAGCATCCTAAGCTCTGACCTTGATTACGCCGGCGGCGTGAAGTTCGGCATGATGGTTGCTGAACTGTTCGGTAATGAAGCAGATGATAATGCTGCTATCCAATTCCTACGCGACAACAATGTAAAAGTAGAGGTGCTTGGTTATGTCCTTTAGTTTCAACGAGATTGCTGACTGGATCAGCCTTAACGGTAATCTTCTATTAGGTGCAACCGGCGAGACGCTTTACATGGTTGCAGTTGCGGGCATTGTTGGCTTTGCTGTCGGTATTCCATTAGGCGTGATTCTACACACGACTAAAAAAGGTGGCCTGTTAGAGAACACCAAAGTAAACAAGATTCTAGGTGCGATTGTGAACGTGGGTCGTTCAGTGCCTTTCTTAGTGTTGATGGTTGCGATTATCCCACTAACTAAGATGCTGATTGGTACCTTCATAGGCACAACAGCAGCGATTGTTCCATTGACGATTGGTGCTATCCCATTTGTGGCTCGACTTATCGAAAGTGCACTACTTGAAGTACCAACAGGTCTAGTAGAAGCGGCTCAATCAATGGGCGCAACACCAACACAAATCATCAATAAGGTTCTGCTTCCTGAAGCACTACCGACTATTATCAACTCAGTAACGATTACGCTAGTGACACTTGTGAGCTACTCAGCAATGGCGGGCACGGTTGGTGGCGGTGGTCTAGGTGATGTCGCGATTCGTTACGGATTCCACCGTTACGATGTGACCATCATGGCTGTAACGGTAGTGATGTTGATTGTGCTTGTACAAATTATTCAATCAATCGGTGATTCCTTAGTTCGCCGCGTTGACCACAGATAAAGACTCAGCGCTAAAACGCAAACTCTCTAAGACAAGAGTCGTCTGAACCAAATTAAATAGATTTATTAAAAGGAGATTATTATGAAATTTAGCCTTAAAGGTTTACTTACTATCGCAGCAGCGGCATCAGCGCTAGTACTAGCAGGTTGTGGTGATAAAGAAGTTGATACTTCTAAAGTAAAAGTTGGCGTAATGGCAGGTGCTGAAGCGCAGGTTGCTGAAGTTGCAGCGAAAGTAGCAAAAGAGCAGTACGGCCTAGACGTTGAACTGGTTACTTTTACGGATTACGTAACGCCAAACGCGGCACTGGATGATGGCTCTATCGACATCAATGCATTCCAACACGCACCGTACCTAGATCAGCAAGTGGCTGACCGTGGTTACAAACTGACTATCGCTGGTAACACGTTTGTTTACCCTATCGCTGGTTACTCTAAAGAAGTGAAATCTGTCGACGAAATCCAAGACGGTGCTCGTATTGCGGTACCAAACGATCCAACAAACCTAGGTCGTTCTCTACTGCTTCTTGAGCAACAAGGTCTTCTTGAGCTTCGTGAAGGTGCTGGTCTTCTAGCAACAGTTCGTGACATCGTTAAGAACCCTAAAAACCTAACGATTGTTGAACTAGACGCAGCACAACTGCCACGTTCTCTTGATGATGTAGCGCTTTCTATCATCAACACAACTTACGCAAGCTCTATCAACCTGACTCCACAAAAAGATGGCGTATTCGTTGAAGACAAAGATTCTCCTTACGTAAACCTAATCGTTTCTCGTGAAGACAACCTAAACGCTGAAAACGTACAGAACTTCGTTAAAGCTTACCAAACTGAAGAAGTGTACAACGCAGCTTCTGATATCTTCCAAGGTGGCGTAGTTAAAGGTTGGTAATCACCTAAACTTTTCAGCATCGTATAGATACCCGAAGGGGCTGACATAACGTCAGCCCCTTTTTTATTTACGGCAGTTTTTATGTACCGAATTTCGTTAGAAAGGCTCGGCTTACCACCAAGCTTCCACTTGCATACCGACACTCATTTCACTGTTCTTACCTTCACCGAAAGCATTGTCATTTTCAGCATCATTTAGGTAAGTGGCAAAGATACGGAACTCGGGACGAGACCAGAAACCCACTTGTGGAACCCAAGCTTGAGCGATTGTAAATTTACCACCCGCACCATCTTTGTTATCGATAGTTTCAACAAAGCCACCAATTTCAAGAATGGTACGCATGCGCTTGTCCCACTTATAAAGCGGACGAATTACCGCACTGAAAGAGTCATCATCACTATTATTGGCGCCAACACCGGTTGAAGCAGCATAACGGACAGTGTGGCCAAACTCGATGTTCTCACCGATCGCAAGCACGCCCCAGTTAATCAATCGGAAGCCATCGGCGTCATTGTTGTTGGCATCACGAACGATGCCTTTACCTGTCCCAAAAGTCGTCATCTGCTCGGCATAACCAGAGTTAGCAACCTGTAGAATAGTTTTGTTGAAGCCACCTGAAAGATTTTGATTCAAGCTTGCCGTTAGCATTACGCTGTCATCCGCATCGACCGTTTGACCTTGCTTTTCATTGGCGAAGTTCATATCAATACCAACCTCAAGATCCGCATTGTTCCACAATGGAATACCCGCATAACGTATATCAGCAATCATGGCTGTGGTTTCTTTGCCATCAAACACATCGCCTGTCACTGTATCTTGAATCAAAGCCACCGATAATTTACCTGGGCCCATATTGATGTGTTCAACACCTGCACCAATACCGCTCACATCCCAGTAGTAGTTATCAACGATGTGTACATCATGACGTTGGTAGTAGCGCTCACCAGCCCAAATACCAATGTCCTTGTCTTCAAAAAGCCCTACCGCTTGAACATTGAGCTGAACTACATCAACGCTTTTATCCGCCGCGTTCTCATCTTGGCCTTGCCAGTACGACAACATGGAATCAACTACAAATGAAACGTCGTCCTCAGCATACACCTCTTTCTTAAAGCCAAACTCGCCATACAGGTCATTCTCGTTGCCGAGTCGCCCAACTTTACTCACCTCCCACTTGCTGTTTGAGCCACCTTCATTACTCAGGCCAACGCCGCCGCGCATGTAGCCATTGAACTCTAATGGTGTGGTTTCATCAGCGTATAAATTAGGAGCAAGTAAAGCAGTAGAGAGTGCAGCAGCAATAGGTAACAGTTTCATCGTCCATTCCTTTCAGATCTAGAATCAAGTTATTATTCAAAAATGGGAACATTCCCATGGGATCGATCCCATTTATATTGAGAAGAATATAAATTGAAAGAGAACTGATTGATTATTGTGATCAGGCTAACTATTGAGGTAACTAAAAGTTGATGGACGTTGGATTATTTAAATGAATACATCGGAGCTACAGAAAGAGCTGAATATCACGTTCTGTGCGTATTAAAAGGAAAATGGGTAACGATAATAGAGTAAGAAAGATCGAGCTAAGAGAAGTAACGAAATCACAGCATCGGGGATGATACAAGATGCTAAGTATATAATATTAAAGGGGGAGTTAATATCAGAGCACTAAGTTAGCACTCCGATATCTAAAGCATGGCGCTTAAATAACCACTAGAAGACTACTTAAGGTGATCCCAAGAGATGTTTGACACCAATCGGCAGTCATCACACTTGAAATAGAAAATATCGTGGATCGGTGCATCTAGCAGCCATTCGCCACCACATTGCGGACATTTACGCTCTTTTTCTGCTTTTAAGCTGATACCACCCACGCGGTACAAGTAGTAATAAGTCGGGATCTTGGTGAGATATTCAATGCGTCCTCTTAAGCCCCAACCTCGTTTGAACAACACACTTTTAGTATCACTGATCTCAGTCAGAGTCGCGTGTTCAGCACGACAACCCCCACCCATTTGGACTTCATCACAGGCTTGCCATTCAGTCTGCCATTTCAACACGGCTTTATGGTCACCATTGAAGGTTGGCGGGTTACGGTACAGAGGAATCGGCAACAAGCTATCGCCACTACGTAGCGGTGAACAGGTATGAACGAACGTCGTGTACAGTACCTGCCAGCTTGGCGCTTCGTCTTCAGCCACTTCTTCAGAGTTAAGATCTCGACCAAGCAAGCGCATTTTTGGTGCAAGCAGGCTCGCGTTAGACAAGCGATCAAAACACACTTTTACGAAATCTGAATGGTTACGCGGATGTAAGCTGTCTTGCTCTGGGCAGACAACGCGAACATAAAACTCACCGTCGCCCATCACGATAGGAAACTCACGACCCAACACTTGTCCGTTATAACGAAGTGCATCCATTAAGCCATTAACAGCCTTGTCGACAGCGCTTACCGTTGTGTTATCAAAACACTCAAATTGAAGTTCTAGTACGTACATCTATTTATACCGCTGGTTGTAGCTTTTCTAAAAATTCTGCCAAAGTCTCGGCTAGTACATCTCGATTTTTGGTGCCTAAGCGCTCTAAAATCACGTTGCCCGTTAAATTACAGATAGAGATAACATCTAGCTCCGCGTCAGTCGCTGCGATGAAAACCGTAGGCTTTAACTTTAAGCGACGCTGAGTCACTAAGTGGCCTAAGATGTTTTCTTGTAGGCATTCGAAGTCTTCATCACTCCAAATCTGTAACAGAGTCAGTTCGTTACCATCAAAAGTCGCGTTCATATCTGCGCTGAATTGTGCGCCGTAGAAGGTTTTGATGTCTTCGTGCAGCGTCAACTCAATACCGGTTTCAACGTTGGTGAAATCCGCGAATTGCTCACGTGGATAGTGCTTCCATAACACGGCATCGCCGCTCTTTTCTTCTACACATGGCGATACCACGTCCACCAACTCCTCATTACGAGGTAAGCTTTGGTGTTGCTGCTGCCACGCGTCAACGTATCGCTGACTAAAAGAAAGTAGTGCGTCTTGAGCACGTTGAGTCATGAAAATCTCCTAAACACAAAATAATAAATAGAATCCGAGCCCTTTCCGCGCCGATTAAGCGATGACTTAATGACAGGGTAATGGGGATTCAGTAAAATCGACCCCATTCTAATCGAATTTGAAACGAAAGTATGAGCAAATATTCTGACGCAAAAGAGCTAGCGGGTTTAACCCTAGGCCAAAAAACTGAGTACTCTAACCAATACGATGCAAGTTTATTGCAACCAGTACCTCGTAGCCTGAATCGTGATGATCTTGCGCTAAACGGTGAACTGCCTTTTGTTGGTCATGATATTTGGACGATGTACGAACTTTCGTGGCTAAACACTAATGGCCTACCACAAGTGGCCGTGGGTGAAGTTTTCATCCCAGCAACGAGTCCAAACTTAATTGAATCAAAATCTTTCAAGCTGTACCTAAACAGCTACAACCAGACTCAATTCGAAAACTGGGAACAAGTAACTGAGCGACTGACCCAAGATTTGTCAGCATGTGCAGGCGAAACCGTCATTGTGAATGTAAACTCAGTAACCGACTACACCAACCAACCTATCGTAACGATGGAAGGTGACTGTATCGACAACCAAGACATCCAAATCACCAGCTATGACTTTGAAGCATCACTGCTTGAAGGCGCTGCTGGCGAACAAGAAGTGGAAGAAACACTGCACAGCCACCTATTGAAGTCGAACTGCTTAATCACCAACCAACCGGACTGGGGCAGCGTTGAGATCGCATATTCAGGTAAGCAAATTGACCGTGAAGCTCTGCTACGCTATTTAGTTTCTTTCCGTGAGCACAACGAATTCCACGAACAATGTGTTGAACGTATCTTCACTGACATCATGAAATACTGTGGCCCATCGAAGCTCACCGTATTCGCACGTTACACGCGTCGTGGTGGTCTGGATATCAACCCATACCGTTCAACAGAGCAAGATAGACCAAGCCACAACAAGCGTATGGCTCGCCAATAATAGGCTCAAGACACACTTATTGGAACTACCTCATCTTTAAAGGGACATTGAAATGCGTTGGTTATACGTCGTTAGCCTATTTATTTTAAGCTTAAGCACATCGGTTAATGCGTCGGTCTATTCATCGGCGCTGCTCAATGAAGCCAATAACCTGGTTGAGATCGAGCCGAGCCAAGCAAAACAAATGGCCAACAGCTACCTAACGCTTCGTGTCCTTTCTGATCAACGCGAGAAAAGCCCTTCGGCGATTTCTCGCGAAGAGACAGACTCTTCGATTCGAACGCCAAACAGCAGCATCGATGCCTACAAGATCTTAGCGAAAGCCGAGTACAACCTTGGTAACATTCGTATTGCGATTCAGCACATCGACAAAGCCTCTGAGCTCGCGAAAACCTATAAGCTTGAGTACCTCAAACTGGATCTCGAGATCCTAAAAGTACGCTTACTTTGGCTAAGTGACAGAAAGTCCGCCAAAGCAAAGGCAGATCTCGCCAATATTGAAACAAACCTAGAATCGGTGAATAAAACCTTACGTCTGACGGAAGGCATCACCTACCGCTTGATCATGCTGAAAGCCGATATCGCCTCTTACGATAACAAGATCGATGAAGCGGAAAAGTACTACCAAGAAGCGAAGACCTACCTCGATCAGCGTTACTCTGAAAAAGTGACCATCGATTACCACATCTCGGTCGGTGAGTTTTACCTGAACCATAAAGAGTACAATCACGCGCTATCTGAGTTGTTGTATGGCTATTGGAAGTCGGTAGAAGGCAACTTGAGCTCTCGTTTGGCTAAAGTAAACCGCCTCTTGGCACAGCTTTTCTTTGAGCGACAAGTACTAGATAAAGCACTAGAGCACCTTTCTCAAGCTGCTGATTTTTATGATAACTTTGAAAACTCTCCTGTCTTAGCGCAAGTGCTCAAGAAAATGGGTGACGTGTATTTCTATCAAGGAAAATACAACCTTGCCCTTGTGCACTTCTTCAACGTTCTTGATCACGAGAGTACTGACCGAGATATCCATCAAGTCATTGATATTCGCCTAAGTTTATCGGCAACCTATCTGCGTCTTTACAACTACCCATTGGCAGAACAATACCTAACACGCGCCCTTGAACTGCTTGAATATACGGATATTCCCAAGCTAGAAGGTCGTGCTGCATTGCTCTCTGCCGGGCTCGCTTATCACCTTCAGCAGAGTGAGGATGTGATCAAACATGCCACTCGCGCACTGGAGATCTCGCGTCAGGTTGAGAACATGCGCCTTTCGCAGCGTTCGTACTACTTACTCTCTTTAGGCTATGAGCAAGCAGGAAAATCGCAACAGGCTTTAGAGAACCTTAAGCAATACAACAGTTTGGTTTCTTTAGAACAACAAAAGCTGAACCGCGTTGGTGAAGATGCTTTCCGCCAACAGAAAGAGTTCGCTGAGCAAACTCTTCACTATGCAGGACAAGCCCAAGAACTAGAAAAGTACAAGCTGGAACATCGTAAGTTCCAAAAGATATCGTTCGCCCTATTTTTGTTCAGCATTATCTTATTCTTCTTTGTGCTACGCCGTGGCTACCTCATTCAAACCTTGGCTAAAGAAGTCGACTCACTGCGAACAGACCTGTTTACACACTCACGCTCTAAGCTGCCCAATCTCAGAATGCTGAATGCCAAGCTGTCCAACTCACTAGAACAAACCAGCCAAACCTTCGAACAGTGGCAACTTGGCGAGCTCATTCATGAACCATTGAATGACCGTCTGCGCTTCGTGATGATTGACTTACCTTTCCTACGTAACATGTATACGCAGAATGGCTATAAAGCGGGTCTGGAGTTAGAAGATGCTTTTGGAGAGTTCTTGAAAGAGAAGCTTGAAGGCCCTGCTCGTGTCTATCACTTCTCGGACGCAAACCTGCTTTACATCGAACCTAACTCAGACCGAGATTCATCACCCGAGGCGATGTTTAAAAAGATTCAATCGTGGATTACCGACTTTGAACCGAAACGTAATATCAACCGAACAATTCGTATGGGCATCGCTGACTACCCATTCTTGCCACGAGCTTACACCGCGATCAACGATCAAGAGCTGCTCGATGTGTTATTAATGTCGACTAACCTAGCCCGTGAGATCAGTCTCAAAGAGCGCAGTAGCCAATGGGTATATCTAAAAGCTATCGATAATGCACCCGCAGCGAGCCTTGCAACGGGTAACATAAGAGAAGCCTGTAAACATGCGATTAATCAAGGGCTAATAAAAATACAATCATCGTACCAGAATGAGGACAACATCAAAAAAATGCTAAAAGATGACTGATTTGCGAGCGGTTAAGAGCGGCAAGTCGTGACCTTATTTTTAGTTTTGTTATTATTGATTTAACGGAATTTCATCAAAATGATCGAGATCGGTCTACGCGGCGCTAATTAATACATCTATGGGCATTCTTGAAAAAGACATTCAGGCGCAACTCCACCAGCTGAAATTTCAGTTGGAGCAAGTTCGTTTGGCGCAAAGAGACACCTCGTTCAAATTTCTTAGAGAACAAAAAGTTCTAAAGCGTATCGTCACATCTTTGAGTGATGCATGTGTTGGCAGTAACAGCCATTTAGATGAAAACCTCATTGCCCTTAGGGAAGAGCTAGAAAAGCAAAAAGACATTAGCTCGATGATCCCAAAGCTGGCAGTATTAGAAAGGATGCTTAAGCAGAAAACGTTGGCTATGGATAAACAGAACGGATATCTGGACGATAGCATTAAGCACAGTGGGGAAACGCTGCAACGCATAACTGGCCTTCCAGCACAGCTAAAACGCGACCTACGAAACTTACTTAGCTTCTCCGAATGCAATGGCAGTCAGAAAGTTGACCATGCCATGAAACTACTCGGTATTTATGAGCGTGCCATTAAGATTATGGCGAACAACTCACGCACTCATTTTGCCGATGCTACGCATTCTCCGGAACAGGAACTTCTTTCCGACCTGTCAAACGAATTACAACACCTGATTACTGAACTCGATTTTGAGGGTGAATCGGGGGATTTGCTTACTGATATTAGAGCTAAGCTACTACTTGGGGTTTCCACACAAAACCTACTTGAGCTGACACTTCAGATCCTCAAACTGGTTATTGAAGGCACCAACCTAGAGCGCAAGAAGTCTGAACAGTTTATCGATCAGCTTAATTCCTCTCTAGCTTCCAGCATCAAAACGGCAGACCAAAATGCCGACCAGAGCCAAAGCTACTTTGAGCACCGCCAAGGGCTTAACTCTGAGTTAAATGAACTTGTCGCTAAGAGCCAGAATTCAGTAGAGAAAGCCAAGGATATTGATAGTTTAAAACGGTCAATTAACCCGCTACTCAGTGAAATCGCTTCTCTTTCGGAAAGACTGAACCACGCAGAGCAAAAAGAACAAGCTCTAATAGAGAGAATGAGTTACGGAAAAACTCAGTTAGATTCACTCTATGAAGTCACCCAAGATTACCGTAAGCGTTTGGAAGATCAGGCTCAGCGTATGCTGCTTGACCCTCTTACGAAGGTTTACAATCGTACCGCTTTCACTGATCGCTTAGAGCTTGAGTATCGCCGCTGGATCCGCGCACAACACTCACTGCGCGTAGTACTTCTGGACATCGACAACTTCAAAGCCATTAACGATAGCTTTGGTTATACCGCCGGCGATAAAGCGCTTAAGATCATCGCAAGAACCATCACCAAAGAAGCAGGCACGACCGATACTGTGGCGCGTTTTTCAGGTGAAGAATTTGTCTTACTATTGCCAGAGCAAACCGATGAATATTGTCACCAAGTGATTCAAAACATTCAAACTCAAGTAAGCCGCTTACCCTTTAAGTTCCGTGACCAACAAATCACGATTACTTTATGCGCGGCAAGTACTCAGTTTAAAGAGTCAGATACACCTGAAGAAGTGTTAGAGCGACTCAATACAACACTAAATAAAGCAAAACAACGCGGTAATAACCAACTTGTTTGGCACTAGGCCAGCCCTAGATTTAATTTATTTCATTTTTTCAAATACTTATCACATACCATTTCCCTCAATGTTTGCTAAGCTAATGATTAACATTCGCTTAACAAGCATTCTTGGCAAGCAACGCTGTCGTATCCGTTTCGTCTGGTTAACTCTCCCCCACCTTTAACCAAACACTTTCAACGTTTGCTTCTCACTCTCGAGCCAGAGGGTCACTTCAACGTCCTCTGCTCTTTTCAACAAGGAGGCACTATGATCACTCATATCAGCCCTGCCGGTAGCATGGATTTACTCTCTCAACTTGAGGTTGAGCGTCTTAAGAAAACCGCGTCTAGTGATCTATACCAACTGTATCGTAACTGTACGTTAGCGGTACTCAACTCAGGTAGCCACACCGACAACTCCAAAGAGCTACTCGACAAGTATCAATCGTTTGATGTTGAGGTAGTGCGACGTGAGCGTGGTATCAAACTCGAGCTGAGCAACCCACCAGAGCATGCCTTTGTCGATGGTGAGATCATCAAGGGTATCCAAGAACACCTATTTTCAGTGCTGCGTGACATTGTTTACGTCAACATGCACCTCGCAGATAACCAAAGGCTCAACCTGACTAATGCCACTCACATTACCAACCTCGTATTTGGTATTCTGAGGAATGCAGGCGCACTTACGCCGGGCATCGAGCCTAACCTGATCGTGTGTTGGGGTGGTCACTCAATTAATGCCACTGAATACCAGTACACTCGCGAAGTGGGTAATGAACTGGGCCTACGTGAGCTGAACATCTGTACCGGTTGTGGACCGGGTGCGATGGAAGGGCCAATGAAAGGCGCGGCTATTGGTCACGCTAAGCAACGTTATACTGATCATCGTTACTTAGGGCTGACAGAGCCTTCAATCATTGCCGCTGAGCCACCAAACCCGATAGTAAACGAACTGGTGATAATGCCAGATATCGAGAAGCGTCTTGAGGCATTCGTTCGTATGGCGCATGGCATCATCATTTTCCCAGGCGGCCCAGGCACGGCCGAAGAGCTGCTGTACATCTTAGGGATCATGATGCACCCGAATAACGCCGAGCAGCCAATGCCGATTGTCCTAACTGGCTCGAAAGAGAGTGAAGCTTATTTCCGCTCGATCGATAAGTTCATTGGTGAAACTCTAGGGCCTGATGCACAGAAACATTATGAAATCGTGATTGATGACCCAGCACGCGCTGCGAAAATCATGAAACAAGCGATGCCAGATGTGCGCTCTCACCGTAAAGAGACTGGCGATGCCTACAGCTACAACTGGTCACTGCATATTGAGCCTGAGTTCCAACTGCCATTCGACCCAACACACGAATCTATGGCGGCGCTTGATCTTCATATGGACCAAAAAACAGAGAGCCTAGCCGCTAATTTACGTAAAGCGTTCTCTGGCATTGTGGCGGGTAACGTCAAAGCTGAAGGGATTCTGGAGATCGAGAAGCACGGCCCATTCCTAATTGATGGCGACAAAGAGCTAATGACCAAAATGGACCAACTGCTAAACGATTTTGTTGAGCAACATCGAATGAAGCTACCGGGCGGTACGGACTACGTGCCTTGCTATAAAATCGCACCAAACGATTAAGCACACTCATTAACGAGTAACTAAGTGAGTGATAACCAATTGGCAGACATAAAGTTAATCAGGTTATGACGTTTACGTCGCTAACGTTTCAACTCACCAAGTGATACGTTACTATAAGGGGCTAGCAGCCCCTTTTTTATTGCCTATTTAGTGGAAACTTATGTCTATCCATCTTGTTATTATCGATGCCTTAAACCTCATCCGACGCGTGCACTCTGTTCAGCCGGACCCAACCGATATAGCAAGAACTATCACCACCACTACTCGCACTCTCAATAAGATTCTGACTGAATCAAAGCCAACCCACATCATCGCGGTTTTTGATCATCACTTACAAGACCGAGGATGGCGCGCTGAAGTACTACCAGCTTATAAACAGAACCGTAAGCCAATGCCAGAACCATTGATGAAAGGCCTTGATGCTATCCAACAGGCTTGGTGGGAGTTAGGCATTGATTCACTGCTGTCTGATGGCGATGAAGCAGATGATCTAGTCGCAACACTGGCCAAGAAAGTGGCAGACCACGGAGAAACCGTCACCATCATCTCGACAGACAAAGGGTATTGCCAACTGCTATCACCCACTCTGCAGATCCGAGATTACTTCCAACACCGCTGGCTAGACAAACCCTTTATCGAAGCTGAGTTTGGCGTTAAACCTGAGCAGCTTGCAGATTACTGGGGCTTAACCGGTGTGAGCTCTAGCCAAGTACCGGGGATTCCAGGTATAGGACCAAAAGCTGCAAAAGAAATCTTAACCACTTACCCGGATATCGAAGCGGCCTTTCAGGCGGAAGACTTACCGAAGAAATATCGTAAGAAGTTTGATGAACACATTGAATCAGCACGTGTGTGTAAGCAAGTCTCTGCACTCAAAACCGATATTGATCTTGGATTCAACCTGCAAGACATTCGTTACGAAGCGAAAGTTTAACTCGCTGTGACTCGACGATATTGATATAAAAAATGCTCCTTAAAGGAGCATTTTTTTCACTGACACGCTAACGTAAATATTAGTGCGGTGAGATGTTTGAAAGCGCCTGAATGTGAACCGTGATCTCTTCGCGATCATGATAAAGGTGCTTAGCCTGCATCTTAAACTTCACTTTGTTCTCAATAAGGAACACTTTTAGGTTCTCGATATCTTGCAGTACTTCATCGTAACGGCCTTTCATTGGCAGTTTAAGGTTGAATAATGCTTCTTTCGCCCAACCTTTGATGATCCACTCACCCATAAGGTGTGCAACACGAGCTGGTTTCTCAACCATGTCACAGATAATCCAAGTTACGTTCTTACGATCTGGTTCAAACTTAAAGCCATCTACCATGTGGTGCTTAATTTGACCCGTTTCCATTAGGCTGTCTGCCATCATGCCGTTATCAACACAGTGAACGAACATCGAACGCTTAACCAATTGGTAAGTCCAACCACCTGGACACGCACCTAAGTCAACACCCCACATACCTGGAGCCAGACGCTCGTCCCACTCATCACGAGGGATGAATACGTGGAATGCTTCTTCTAGCTTCAATGTAGAACGGCTTGGTGCATCTGATGGGAATTTCAGACGAGGGATACCCATAAAGAACTGTGAGTTATTGGTTGGGTAAGAGTAACCAACAAAACAGTGACCCGGAGCGATGAAGCATAAATGAAGCACAGGCTTCTTAGCATTATCTTTCGCTGTCATCAGGCCTTTGCCACGCATCGCTTGACGCATCGGCACAGTAAACTTACGGCAGAACTTCAAAAGCTCTTTTGCTTCGTTAGTATCTGGCGTTTCGATACGGATATCACCACAACGAGGGAAACCTTCTTTATCAGAAAGCGCCTCAAGAATTGGAGAAATACGGTCATCAGTTGGCAAGTCTTTAATTTCAACAGCCACTGCCAGCATTTGACGAGCAAAGATCAGTGATTGGAAATCGATCTCTTTGATCAACTTGTCCGCTTCACCTGCTTGGTAACATTCAAACAATACAAAGCCTGTATTGTTCTTTAGGCGAGGAAAACCAAACACTTCCAGTTGTGTTGCCTTGTCTTGAATTTCGCCAGCACATTCTTTTTCAAAACCAGAGCGACAATAAAGTAGTACGTGTTTCACTGAGTTACCTCTTTTATATTCAAAGCAGCGAAGGAGAAGACTCCCCAACCAATGATAAATAGTAGACCACCAAACGGAGTGATAGGGCCAAACCATTTTATTCCTGTCAGTGCCAAGCCATAAAGGCTGCCACTAAAACAAAGGATGCCGATGATAAAGCAAATTGCCGCAATGAAAAAATATTTTTGTGATTTAGCGCCAAGTTTCATCTGTAGCAGAGCGCCACACGCCAATATCGCCAGAGTATGGATAAACTGGTATTGAACTCCGGTCTCAAACACACCTAGCAGATACTCAGGTAAAATAGCTTTCAAACCGTGAGCCGCGAAGGCACCAAGCATTACTGCTATCGCGCCAGAAATGCCGGAAAACGTAAGTAAAGACTTACTTCTCATTGAGCACCTCTTTGATAAACGCCGACAACTTCTCAACGGTTAACGCAATATTCTGCTGCTCTGTGTAACCGGAGCTCTTACGAGGCTTAAAGCTGTGGTCGCCATCGGGAATAAATTCAACACGAATAGAATCAGACAGATCAAAGTCAGCAAACTCTTCACGCTTACCAAAAGTGTCGCGCTCACCCTGTAAAATCAGACACGGCTTTTGCAACTCAGCTAAGTGTTCACCTTTATACTTATCTGGTTTACCAGGAGGATGAAAAGGAAAGCCTAAACACGCCATGGCGGCCACCTTATCAACTTCAGACAAATGGCTCGCCATACGCCCTCCCATCGACTTACCACCAATCACAAGCTTATCGGCATCAACCTGCTCAATAACCTCTTGGTAGGCTTCAAGTAGCTTAGGTGCTCTGTCAGGTGGACGACGCTTACCATCTTCAGCACGCTTGATCATGTAAGGGAAATTAAAGCGGATAACTCGTATCCCTTTAAAGGCTAATCCTTTGGCTACCGACTGCATAAACTCATGATCCATGCCTGCGCCAGCACCATGAGCAAAGATAAAGGTGATAGGATTGTCTTCACCATCAATGATGAGGTTATTCATCGAGTAAGTCCTCTTGTTCGCTTTGCGCTTTCGCCAGCATCCAATCACGGAAAGTAGCGATACGGCCCATATCGGCTTGCTTCTCATGACAAACCACATAGAAGGCGTTCTTACTCACCAACACTTCGTCGAAAGGCGCAATCAAACGACCCGCTTCGATTTCAGGTTGCGCCAACACGTTATTACCCAGTGCAATACCCTGGCCGTGAGCTGCTGCCTGCAACACCATGGTTGAGTGACTGAAGATAGGTCCGTGATTAACGTTAACCCCGTCGATGCCATTTTGCTTAGCAAACTGTTTCCAATCCTTTCGAGAGGTATCATGCAATAGCGTATGGCATGCCAGATCACTGAGAGATTCTAATGGTTTAGCTCCTAGCAGCACGGAAGGTGAGCAAAGAGGGATCAAGTATTCTTGGTAAAGCTTATCGGCTCTAAGCCCCGGCCAGTTACCTCGACCATAGTAAATAGCCACGTCTACATCATCGGTCAGCGAGCCTTCATCCATATCAACGGCTTTGATTCTTACATCAATATCAGGTTCTTGCTGATTAAAGTCAGCGAGCCTTGGCACCAACCATTGAATAGCAAAACTAGGCGGTAAACTGATGGTCAATGCGCCCTTCTCACTTCGCTCCAGCACTTTGTCTGTCGCTTCTGCCAGTGATGTGAAAATATCTTTGATATCCAAGAAGTAGCTTTGGCCTTCTTCAGTCAGCAGCAAAGAGCGGTTTCTTCGGCGAAACAGCTTCAAAGATAAGAACTCTTCAAGCGCTTTGATCTGATGGCTAACCGCCGCTTGAGTAACAAACAACTCTTCTGCGGCACGCGTAAAACTCAAGTGTCGAGCTGCTGCTTCAAACACTCTTAGCGAGTTTAATGGGGGTAATCGACGAGACATAGTTACTCTCTAAATAAGCATTAGTTTTTTTTATCTGAAACATTATAATTTGTCCATTGCCTAGCGGCCAGAGAAATTCTATATTTCATCCCGCAGCAGCTAGCCTGAACGGCTTGATTCTCTCTAGAATCAATTGGCTTAGCTCCTGCGATGTTGTGTTTGCAAACTCGTTCTTTTCGAGTTGGGTAGAGTTCTACCAAATGTTTTGTTGCAGTTCTATACTGAAACGAGGCATGTACTTCCTGTATTTATTTTGACCTGTCTGTCAAATTTGTTTACACCGCCTTATGGGCGGTGTTTTTTTATGTGCAAAGAACTGTAACAACAAGTTTATCAATAGCTGTGCTAATTAATCTTTATTATTTTTCATCGCTAATCACAGAATCAGACACCCACTCAAATAATCAACTGAACACATACAAATAGCACCATTGAGTTGCACTAAAAAGTAACAGAATACTTCAAGATACTCACACTTCTTCGGTATTTATAAACCCGTTTAGAGCTTACTCTTTCTATCAATAAAAATTTTAAAGCTGAGCATGACGATAGCACGCCCAAACTCACGCCTCTGTCTGACTACTGTAAATCATTCACAATAGAAAATAAAAAAGCCGCTTACTTTTCAGTAAGCGGCTTGGCAAAATAATTAACGGTTGGCCAATGCACCGCTATGGGCGATAAACCTTAACGTTATGGAAGCCTTGCTCTTGTAGATAAAGCGCCTGTAGACGGCTCATTACACCACGGTCACAGTACAGCAAGTACTCTTTCGCTTGGTCTAGGTCGCCAAACTGAGTCGAAAGCTTGAAGAATGGGATGTGTTTAATTTCAACACCCTCGATCTCTAGTGGGCTTTCGTCTTCTTCTTCTGGGCTACGGATATCAAGAACGATAGCGTGCTCAGCAACAGCTTGAACTTGTTCAACTTCAGGCGCTTGCTCTTGGCTCTCTTTCTCGATGTCACGGATATCCATAACACGAGCGTTCTCGATCACTTGATCCAGCACTTCAAAGTTAAACTTAGCTTCTTCTGCTTCTAGTTTGCCTTTCTTCGCTTTCACTGTTGGCTTCTTAGAGATAACACCACAGTACTCAGGCATTACTTTAGCGAAGTCTTCAGTACCGATGATACGAGAAAGGTCAATGATGTCTTCTTTATCCCAGTTGATCAGTGGACGAAGAATCAAAGTATCTGTCACGTTGTCGATGTGGCGAAGGTTAGTTAGCGTTTGGCTAGAAACCTGACCAAGTGCTTCACCCGTTACTAGAGCTTCAATACCGAAGCGCTCTGCAACCATACCACCAGCACGCATGAACATACGCTTAAGAACAACGCCCATTTGGCCGTCTTCTACGTTCTCAAGAATTTCAGCAACCACTGGTTCAAAGTCTACAGAAATGAACTTCACCTTTGCAGATGAGCCGTATTTATTCCATAGGTAGTGAGCCACTTGCTTAACGCCAATCTCGTGCGCTGGGCCACCAAGGTTGAAGAAACAGTAATGAACCTTAGAGCCACGTTTGATGTGCAGGTAGCTTGAAACACCAGAATCAAAGCCGCCAGAGATCAAGCTTAGTAGATCTTCTTGGGTGCCAAGAGGGAAACCACCTAGGCCTTTGTGACGAGCTAGAACTTGGTTTAGCTTATCGTTAGCCACTTCAACTTTAACGGTTACATCAGGGTTCTTAAGTCGAACTTTAGCTGACTCAACTGCTTGGTTTAGGCCGCCGCCTACGTAGCGTTCAAGTTCAATAGAGGTAAAGTCATGCTTACCACGACGCTTAGCTCGAACAGAGAAAGTCTTGCCTTCAATGTCAGCACGGCTGCGTTCTAGTACTTGCTCGTAAATATCGTGCAAGTCTTTAAACTCAGACTGTTGAACTTCAAGAGAGTGGTGAATACCTGGAGTGTGAGTCAGAGCCTCTAACACTTCTGCGTAGTACTGGTCACTCTCAGACGTCACTTCGATATGATCGCGACGGTTGAATACCGCAACACTTTCACAGCGACGCTGAATAACGTTACGAATGTTGCACTCTAGAATCCTTGTGAAGCGCTTACGCACCGATTCACTTTTTACAAAAATTTCCGGATGGGGCTTAACAATAAATTTCATAGTACGTTCACAACATTAATGTTCAAAATTTTTAAAAGGCTCTTCGCCAAGTAAATTGGAAAATTTACACAGCACTTGAAGCAAGAGTAGATCATATCTAAATCTAAGGGCGCGAATTATACATGAGAAAGTGAAACAAGGAAAAGAGTGCTTGCTTAGGCACCAGTAATAAATGCGCACCTTATTAAAAATAGCATGCTTACTCACAGCCTGTAGCCAAAGAGGTCAATCAACCGTTCATCGCCCAAATAAAAAGCCCAACCTCATCATAAGGTTGGGCTTTCTGGTCAATTAAATCTCTCGAGATAATTCAGGCTATTGAGAGATAGCTGGGACTTCGTCACTGTATAGCGGCTCACCCTGCATGATGCTGATTTCTACACGGCGGTTTAGGCTGCGCTGCCACTCAGTATCGTTCGGCTCTACAGGCTCTGTATCCGCCATACCACGTACTCTCAAACGTTGATGAGAGAATCCGCGTACCTTTTCCATCTCTTGAGCAACAGATACTGCTCGCTGAGATGACAGATCCCAATTCGAGCGATACAGCTCAGAATCAAGACGTTGATTATCAGTGTGACCTGAGATTCGAACAATGCCCGGAACATCTTTCACCAATTCAGCCACCTGTCTCACCAAAGGTCGAAACTTAGGCTGTAAGAAAGCAGAGCCCGATGGGAATGCACCCTTCTCACGAATTCGAATCACAATCTGTTGACCAAGGTTTTCTACCTCAATCGCGCCTTGGTCGATCTCTCGTTCCAACGCCTTCTTGATGCTTTCCATCAAGGTTTCCATCTCTTGAGATTGAGCTTCGGCTTGCTGTTGCTGTTGGTCTGACTCAGAGTTTTGGTTGTCGTGAGTCGATACCTCTGGCGACTTGCCTCCAGTCATCTTGCCTTGGTCACGCATGGTACCACCAGCGCGCTCAGATTCACCTTCATGAAATTCCAGCGTCTGCTGAGTGATATCGATCGTTTGCTGCATGATCACATCAATTGGCGTTGGCTCTGGGCGGCCAGGGCGAAACTCTTGTGCAATGATGCTGGTCCCTTTCGGGATATCTTTGACTTCTAGGCGGTTCTGTACACCAAATGCGAACTTCATCGAGCCAGCGATCTGCTTAAACTTCAGTACATCCATCTCAGAGAATGAGAGTAGAAGTACGAAGAAACACATCAGCAGTGACATCAAGTCAGCAAATGTTCCCATCCATTGAGGTAACCCCGGAGGAGGACATTTACATGGATTCTCTTCATCCATCTTCAACTCCTCTTACGCAGGTTCACCATCAATAGTCCGCTTACCTTCGTTTAGGTAGCTCTTGAGGTAACCATCAATAACTCGTGGGTTCTGACCATCTTGAATCGCCAGCACACCATCCATAACCAGACGGCGGTTAAGTGTCTCTTGGTCACGACGTAGCGCAAGCTTATCAGCAATAGGAAAGAACACCATGTTCGAAAGAATCGCACCGTACAGGGTGGTCAAAAGTGCTACCGCCATCGCAGGACCGATCGCTTTAGGATCATCCATGTTCGAAAGCATGGCAACCAGACCAACCAAAGTACCAATCATACCCATCGCAGGAGCAACATCACCAAATGCAGAGAACACTTTCGCGCCCTGTTCGTGACGCTCTGTGGTTAATGCGATGTCTTTTTGCAATGCAGCACGCACCACATCACCATCATGGCCATCTACCAACAGGTCGATACCTTTTTGCATGAAGCTGTTGCTGATTTCCATCTCTTCCAGTGCTAAGAAGCCACCTTTACGCGCTGCATCCGCCATCTCTACCACTTTAGCGATAAGATCTTCAGGTTCATCGGCTTTAAACATGAATGCTTTGCCAGCAATTTTAGTAGCACCAAAGAACTGTCCCATGGTGAACTTCATTAGAACAACAAAGGTTGAGCCACCAACTACGATCAAAATGGATGTCGTGTCATAGAACATCCCGAGGCTTCCACCTAGGATCATTGCCATGATTACAAAGGCAAATCCACCAATCAAACCTATTAGGGTTGCTAAATCCACTGAGCACTCCTCATGCTTTTTTGTAGCTCTATGTCGACGATAATCTTTGTATCGGCAAGACTATAAGATCTTTTAGTAAATTCTTGGCCTAAGTATCACACTTTTCGTTTTTGAATCCCAACTATTGGCTTACTTTGCTCTTAGACGTAGCGCATAAACTCGATAAAGCTAAGGTTATTCAAGCAAAGTGAGTTCAAGCCCCTTAAAAACGAACTTTCTAGCAAAATTTCTTGGTTACATTTGACCATCTCAGCGGCCTAGGGTAACGTTCGTTCATCTTTCCAAACGCAGATTTATTATGGCTACTAAGAAACCTGAAAATATGAGCTTTGAAGCAGCAATCGAAGAGCTTGATGGCTTGGTTGATCAACTAGAAAATGGTGATCTAGCTTTAGATGATGCGCTTAAAAAGTTCGAACGAGGCATCTCCCTCGCTCGTGCCGGTCAAAGTAAACTAAATGATGCTGAACAACGCGTTAGCATCCTACTGCAGAATGATGAAAATGCAGAGCTGAGTGACTTTAACCCACAACCTGAATAACGAATTGTATGAGATCCCCTATGATCGAGACTTTATTGTCTTATCAAGCACGTAATAACGAGCAACTGAACCTTTGGCTTGATCGCCTGCCACACCAAAATCAGAACCTGATCAACGCGATGCGTTATGGGTTACTTTTAGGCGGCAAACGCGCACGTCCATTTCTTGTCTACATTACAGGGGAAATGCTCGGCTGCACCGCTGAAGAACTCGACACTCCAGCATCTGCAATCGAATGTATTCATGCCTACTCTCTGATTCACGACGACCTTCCAGCAATGGATGACGATGAACTGCGTCGTGGGCATCAGACTTGTCACATCAAATACGATGAAGCAACGGCAATTTTAACGGGCGATTCACTACAAACTCTCGCTTTTACTATACTTGCGGAAGGCACATTAAGTACTGACGGTGAAAGCAATCGCGTTCGAATGATTCAACGCCTAGCAGAAGCCTCTGGTGCACAAGGTATGTGTATTGGACAAGCACTTGATATTGAAGCTGAAAACCGCTCTGTCACTCTAGAAGAGTTAGAAGAAGTTCACCGCAATAAAACGGGCGCTCTAATGAAATGTGCGATTCGTTTAGGTGCGCTTGCTGCGGGCGAGAAAGCGTTTGAAGTGATGCCTCTATTAGACAAGTACGCCGATGCCATTGGATTAGCATTCCAGGTTCAAGATGATATTTTAGATATCACTAGCGATACTGAAACTTTGGGTAAGCCACAGGGTTCTGACCAAGAATTAAACAAAAGCACCTACCCTTCTTTGCTAGGTTTAGAGGGCGCTCAAGAAAAAGCGCGAACTCTGCTACAGGAAGCGCTTCAAGCTTTGGCTGCAATCCCATACAATACCCAGTTACTCGAAGAGTTCGCCCGATACGTCATCGAGCGCAAGAACTAAGACAATAAGCGCGCATTACCTATGACTCTTGATATATCAAAGTACCCAACTCTTGCTTTGGCTGATAAGCCAGAGGATTTGCGTCTACTTCCAAAAGAGACGCTGACACAGCTTTGTGATGAATTACGTACCTATCTTCTTAACTCAGTGAGCCAATCAAGTGGTCACTTAGCATCAGGCTTGGGTACAGTAGAGCTAACCGTAGCTCTGCACTACGTGTACAACACGCCTTTTGACCAGTTGGTTTGGGATGTTGGCCACCAAGCATACCCGCATAAAATTCTTACTGGTCGTCGCGACCGTTTATCGACTATCCGTCAAAAAGATGGACTGCACCCATTCCCATGGCGTCAAGAGAGCGAATACGACACACTTTCTGTTGGTCACTCTTCAACTTCGATCAGTGCTGCACTTGGTATGGCTATCAGTGCAAAGAAAGAAGGTAAGAACCGTAAAGTCGTGAGTGTGATTGGTGATGGCGCGATTACTGCTGGTATGGCATTTGAAGCCATGAACCACGCAGGCGATATTCACAATGATATGCTGGTTATCCTGAACGATAACGAGATGTCGATCTCTGAAAACGTAGGTGCGCTAAATAACCACCTAGCTCAAGTTCTTTCTGGCAGTCTTTACACGTCAATTCGTGAGGGCGGCAAGAAAGTGCTATCAGGCGTTCCGCCGATTAAAGAGTTGGTTCGTCGTACAGAAGAACACCTAAAAGGCATGGTTGTACCTGGCACCATGTTCGAAGAGTTAGGCTTTAACTACATTGGCCCAATTGATGGCCACGATGTAAATGAGCTGATTAAAACGCTTAAGAACATGAGAGACCTTAAAGGCCCTCAGTTCCTGCATATCATGACTAAGAAAGGCAAAGGCTACGAGCCAGCTGAGAAAGATCCTATCGGTTACCACGGTGTACCAAAGTTCGATCCCGCACACTCAAGCCTACCTAAGAGCACCAGCTCTAAGCCAACTTTCTCTAAGATTTTTGGCGACTTCCTGTGTGATATGGCTGCGCAAGATCCTAAGCTAATGGCAATCACGCCAGCAATGCGTGAAGGTTCTGGCATGGTGCGTTTCTCGAAAGAGTACCCAGAGCAATACTTCGATGTTGCTATTGCTGAGCAGCACGCAGTAACGCTAGCAACAGGTATGGCGATTGCAGGTGATAAGCCGATTGTGGCTATCTACTCAACTTTCCTACAACGTGGCTACGATCAACTGATCCACGATGTGGCTATCATGGATCTACCGGTTATGTTCGCTATTGACCGTGCTGGTCTTGTTGGTGCCGATGGTCAAACACACCAAGGCGCGTTCGACTTAAGCTTTATGCGCTGCATTCCAAACATGGTGATCATGGCACCAAGCGACGAAAACGAATGTCGCCAAATGCTATACACAGGCCACCAACACACAGGCCCTAGTGCAGTACGTTACCCTCGCGGTAATGGTATGGGCACTGAGATTCAAAGTGAGTTTACTGCTCTTGAGATTGGTAAAGGCCGTCTCGTTCGTGAAAGCTCAAAAGCAAAAGATGGCGCTAAGGTTGCTATCCTAAGCTTTGGTACCTTCTTAGAAAATGCACTTCAAGCAGCTGGTGCAATGGATGCCACCGTTGCAGACATGCGCTTTGTGAAACCGCTAGATGAAGCTCTAATCAAACAACTTGCCGCTGACCACGATGTACTGGTGACTATCGAAGAGAATGCGATTGCCGGTGGTGCAGGTGCAGGTGTAATTGAGTTCTTGATGCAAGAGAAACTGCTAATGCCAGTACTGAACCTTGGCTTACCAGACAAGTTTATAGCTCAAGGTACGCAAGGCGAGCTACATGAAGAGCTTGGCTTAGACGCGAAAGGTATTGAGAAGTCTATCTCTGACTATCTTGCTAAGTAGCCTTAATACGTAAGCTCGTAAGCTCGTAAGCTCGTAAGCTCCGCAAACAAAAAAAGGTTGGCCCTAGGGTCAACCTTTTTAGTATCCGTTAATTAGTTTGGTGTATCGCCAACTAAACCTTAATCCTTCAGTGAACTCACACTAACCAACCAGCGAAATGTGCCACGGCATACAACGAAATAGCCGCCATAATACCCGCTACAATATCGTCAATCATGATACCTAAGCCGCCGTGAATTCGTGCATCTAACCAACCAATCGGCCATGGTTTTACCATGTCAAAAAAGCGGAAAAGCACAAAACCAGTCAGAAGCCATTTCCAGTCATCAGCAGGGATATTCAATAAAGGCACTAGGCCCATGGTGATCCAAAAGCCCGCAAACTCATCCCATACAATAGAGCCATGGTCGTGTACACCCATATCATCAGAGGTCACCTGGCAGATCTTGATACCAATAATGCAGCTTACCACTACGATGGCAACATAAGCTGGGAAAGGTAATTGAACCAACAATAAGTACAATGGAATAGACGCAAGCGTGCCCATTGTTCCGGGAATTATCGGCGATAAGCCACTGCCAAAACCCGTTGCCAATAAGTGCCAAGGATTTTTAAGAGAAATAAGAGAAAGTGGATTTGTCATCAATTAACCTTAAAGTGATCGTGACCAGTTAAGTTCCAGCTTAGTGGTTCACCATTATTGTGTAATTCAAAATATTCTACAGGTCTTATCTGGCCAATGCAGGTGACTTTTGTGCCAGTGTGTGACAAAGCACTTTCCAATGAACCTTTATTTTCTTCCGGCACGGTAAAGCAGAGTTCGTACTCTTCACCACTGGTGAGCGCATACTGCTGCGCAGAAGCGATATCAGAAGAGAATTGACGTAATTCAGCGGAGATAGGCAGCGTGCTCACATCAATGCTTGCACCGACCTGAGAACGCTTAAGGATGTGTTTTAAATCAGCAATAACACCATCAGAGATATCAATGGCAGACGAAGCAAGGTTCACCAGTGCCTGACCAGCCAAAACTCGTGGAGTGCTCAGGTAGTGTCTCTCTTCAAGCTCTCGCGCATAAGGCTTAGCTTTGTTCAGCTCTGGGTTAAGTAACACCTCTAGGCCAGCTTTACTGTCACCTAGGTTACCCGTCACGTAAATCCAGTCACCCACTTTCGCGCCATCTCTGCGTAGTGCTCGACCCTCAGGTACAAAGCCCTGCACAGTAAGTGTTAAACTCAGCGGCCCTTTGGTCGTATCACCACCGATTAGTTGAATACCAAAATAGTCTGCAAGTTTGAAAAAAGAATCACAAAATGGGGCAAGCCACGCTTCATCGACTTCAGGCATGGTTAAGGCAAATGAAACCCAAGCAGGTGTCGCGCCCATAGCAGCAAGATCACTGATGTTGGAAGCCAAGGCTTTGTGTGCCACCCAAGCTGGGTTTGCTTCCGCTAAGAAGTGAGTGCCTGCCACTAAGGTGTCCGTACTGATAGCAATCTGAACATTACTTGGTGCTTTGACCAAAGCACAGTCATCGCCCGCTGCCAGATGTACGTCTTTACGTTGTGGTTGTCGATTTACAAAATATTTTTCAATCAGGTTAAATTCGCCAGACATCACATGCCCTATCTTTAGTATTACAAAAATTTAGTTACAAAAAAGGCCAGCATAAAAGCTGACCTTTAGATTCAATATACGAACGTCTTATTTCTTACGAACGTGCGGTGCAGCTTTATCAAGCACACCGTTAACAAACTTATGGCTGTCTTCTGCTGCAAATACTTTTGCAAGCTCGATAGCTTCGTTGATAACCACTTTGTATGGTACATCTTCGCGACGAGTCATCTCGTACATAGCTAAACGTAGAAGCGCTAGTTCCATCAAATCCAGATCTTGCATAGGGCGAGATACGAATGGACGAAGCTTGCTATCAAGTTCCATGTGACTAAGAGCAACACCAGTTAGTAGGTCGCGGAAGTATGCAACGTCTGTTTCTGGCATAGCTAGAGCAGGTTCTGCGGCATGATGCTCTTCTTCATCATACTTACCACCAGATAAGAACTGTTCTTCAACGGTAGCAATATTTTCTTTAGTAATTTGCCAAGAATAAATTGCTTGTAGAGCAAATTGACGTGCGTTACGACGTGCGGCTGGTTTCACACTGGCCCCCATTAGGAATCGATTTCAGAAAGAACGTTGATCATCTCAAGTGCGCTAAGTGCTGCTTCTGCACCCTTATTACCAGCCTTGGTTCCTGCGCGTTCAATAGCTTGATCGATCGTATCAACAGTAAGAACACCAAACGCTACTGGAAGAGAGTATTCCAGAGACACTTGTGCCAAACCTTTATTACATTCACTACAAACATAGTCAAAGTGAGGTGTACCGCCACGAATTACTGTACCAAGAGATACAATCGCATCGAACTTGCCTGTTTTTGCAACGCGCTGCGCTACAAGTGGAAGTTCAACTGCACCAGGGCAACGAACAACAGTGATGTTGTCTTCGCTTACTTGTCCATGACGCTTTAAAGTATCGATTGCACCAGAAAGTAAACTTTCGTTAATAAAACTGTTGAAACGAGCAATAACGATAGCAATTTTTGCATTTGGCGCTGGGAAGCCACCCTCGATCACTTTCATAAGCCTTCCTTTAACTATTTTCATCAAGTGAGAATCGCCGGATTCTAGCACAAAACTGTGAGCAATATCTAATGGTAATTTAGAAGAACAGACACCGGCAATGTAAAGATGATAGTGCAGCGCTGATCCCAAGCATATAGGAACAGCGAGGAGCCAAGTTTGTGTATTGAACACGTTTTGAGTCGAACTTGGCTACTTTGCCCTTTTGGCAAAACTTATCACCAAAAGAGCCACTGAAATTATCGGTAAATTATGTCGCTACAAACGGAGAAACGTCTGCTCGTTGACACATGATTTATTCGCAAACGTACTCAACAACGTTAAGACCAAAACCGCCCAATGCGTGGTAACGCTTAGTGCTCGAAGAAAGCAGACGCATATCGTGCACGCCTAGGTCTTGAAGAATCTGAGAGCCGACACCAACACGACGCGAGGTACCCTGCTTCTTAGCCATGGTTGGCTGCTCGTTTTTATCTTGCGCTTCGAATGTCTTCACTTTGTGGATCAAAGAATCAGACGACTCTTCGTTGCCAAGAATAACCAGCACACCGCCTTCGTCGCCAATGCGCTTCATCGCTTTATCTAGCGACCAGCTGCGCTCAGTACCGCGGTCTGAATGAAGCAGATCGGTAAACGTATCATGCAGGTGAACACGCACCAAAGGAGCACCTTCGGTTAAACTGCCTTTTTGCATTGCGTAGTGGATCTGGTTATCAATTGTATCGCGGTAAGTCACAAGCTCGAAATCACCAAACTCTGTTGGTAAATGACATTGTGCAACACGCTCAATCGTTGTTTCTGTGTTGTTACGGTATTCGATCAGGTCAGCAATAGTGCCTAGCTTGATGTCATGCTTTTCTGCGAACACTTCAAGATCAGGGCGACGAGCCATGGTGCCGTCGTCGTTTAGGATCTCAACGATAACCGAAGCTGGTTCACAGCCCGCTAATCGAGCTAAATCACAACCCGCTTCAGTGTGGCCAGCACGCGTTAATACGCCGCCTTCTTGAGCTGTCAGTGGGAAGATATGACCAGGTTGAACTAAGTCAGCCGCTTTTGCGTCTTTCGCTACTGCTGCTTGAACCGTCACTGCACGATCGGATGCTGAAATACCGGTTGTTACACCCTCTGCCGCTTCAATCGAAACCGTAAAGTTAGTGGTGTACTGTGCATTGTTGTCTTGAACCATAGGTGCTAAACCCATACGGTTTGAACGCTCTTTAGTCAGCGTTAGACAGATCAAACCGCGGCCGTACATTGCCATGAAGTTAATCGCTTCTGGCGTAACATGTTCAGCTGCCATGATCAGATCGCCTTCATTTTCGCGATCTTCATCATCCATCAGGATAACCATTTTTCCTAGGCGAATGTCTTCAATAATTTCTTGAGGAGTACTAATTGGCATTGTTCTATATCCTTTGAAATGGTTCTGCTTCCTAGAACCGACACTATTTAAACCTGATGATATTGCTTCGCTTTACAAAGTCTCGCTTAAATACTTTGTATCAACGGTTAGGCAAAACCATTCTGCTGTAAGAATTCCATTGTTAATCGAGATTCAGGCTCAGATTCTTGTTGCTGACCTTGCAGTAAACGCTCCATGTAACGCGCTAATACATCGACTTCTAGATTCACTTTACGACCGACATTGAATTGATCGATGGTGGTTTCTGAAGAAGTGTGAGGAACGATAGTCAGCTTGAATGCGTTCTTACGTAAATCGTTCACAGTCAGGCTGATACCATCGACCGTTACTGAGCCTTTTTGAGCCACGTATTTTGAAATTTCTGCTGGCATTTCTACCCAGAACTCAATCGCACGACCGACTTGGTTACGTTCAACAATCTCACCCACGCCATCAACGTGACCCGATACGATATGACCACCGAAACGCGTGGTCGGCAGCATTGCTTTCTCAAGATTTACCTTATCGCCCGCTTGGTAATCCACAAAACCCGTTTTTTTCAGGGTCTCAAGCGAAAGGTCTGCACTGTAGCTGTGGTCGTTAAATTCAACGACCGTCAAACACACACCATTGGTTGCAATACTGTCGCCTAACTGAACGTCAGCCATATCAAGCTTGCCAACGTTAACCGTTACGGTGATGTCTTCTCCGCGGGGAGTGATTGCACTCAATGTACCTACGGCTTCTACAATTCCTGTAAACATTTTAAAACTCTTTTTATTGTCAACGACACGTATGCAGTTGGAGTAACTATTTCGATAGTGGTTTTTCCGCTCTTGGTTCTGCCACAATAGGTTTAGCCGCTATTGGTTTCGCCACGATGCGAATATCCACACCAACCTGTCGAACATCTTTAATTTCTAGGTCAATCACATCAGACATTGAAGTGAGCCCTAATGCGCCCATCAAACCTCGTCCGTCACTGCCCATTAGTTTAGGTGCTAAATAGAGAATTAGCTCATCCACTAGCTGCGCTTCAATCAAGCTTTTTGCTAACGTGGCACCCGCTTCAACCCAAATATGGTCAATATGATTCGCAGGTAACTGACGCATCAAATCGTGTAAGTCCAGCTGACCTGCATCCGTTGTTCCGACTGTAATATCGGCAGAGGCTTCAGCGACTCTCAATACCGATGTTGGGGTCTGGTATAACTTGAGCTCAGGGCGCAGTTGATTTTGGCGATCAAGAATCACGCGAATCGGCTGACGTAGCTCGTCTTCAGCGTAATGAGCTTGAGCGCTGCTTGGTAATTCAGCCCAACGAACATTCAACGAGGCGTTATCTTCAATCACCGTCTGGCTAGTTGATAACACCGCACCTGATTTTGCTCGGTAGTTCTGAACATCACGACGCGCTTCTGACGATGTGATCCACTGGCTTTGACCATTTTCCAATGCCGTTTGCCCATCGAGGCTAGCGGCCATCTTTAACTGAACGAATGGCATGCCTGTCTGCATACGCTTGACAAATGCAGGGTTCAAGTTGAGAGCGTCTTGTTCTAACAAACCGATTTCCACCTCAATACCCGCATCACGCAGCATCTTGATACCACGACCGGCTACTTTTGGGTTTGGGTCCTGCATCGCACAAATCACTTTAGCTACTTGAGCCTTAATCAACCCTTCAGCACAAGGCGGCGTTCGACCGTAATGAGAACAAGGTTCTAGGGTGACATAAGCCGTCGCACCTTTTGCTTTGTCGCCCGCCATTCGCATGGCATGCACTTCGGCATGAGGTTCACCCGCTTTAGCGTGAAAACCTTCACCAACGATCTGGCCATCAGTTTGTACAATCACACAACCGACATTTGGGTTTGGCGCAGTGGTGTAAATACCGCGCTTCGCTAAATGGATAGCACGCGACATCATTTGAAAATCCAGGGGAGTAAAGTTTGACATGATTGAGGAGTTAATCCTCTAATTTAGCGATTTCTTCGCCAAACTCTCGGATATCTTCAAAGCTGCGGTAAACAGACGCAAAACGAATGTACGCCACTTTATCCAATTCTTTCAATTGGCCCATCACAAGATTACCAATCATCTCGCTTGGTACTTCACGCTCACCAGTTGCACGGAGTTGTGACTTAATCGTACTGATCGCAAGTTCAATCGCATCAGCACTCACTGGGCGTTTTTCTAGGGCGCGCTGTACACCACCCACCATTTTATCTTCATTAAATGGTTCGCGGTTTCCATTCGACTTTATGACTTTAGGCATCACAAGTTCTGCCGACTCGAACGTAGTAAAACGTTCACTACATGCAAGGCATTGACGGCGGCGACGAACCTGATGGCCATCGGCTACCAGTCTTGAATCGATTACTTTCGTGTCGTTCTCTGAACAAAAAGGACAATGCATATCACCTCCAAATAATTGAATATCAGTGTAACGGAATTGCCAAACGTTAGGAAAGAAAAAGGGCCAATTAAGGCCCTTTTGTGTGGTGATTCATTGATTATTGCTACTCGATCGCCATTTCAAAAATGAGCTGAGGAGTAAAATTAACGACCAGCGTTAACCGCGAACTAAATAGTTCGCTTTACCTACCCATTTGTAGCTTGTCAGCTCTTCTAAGCCCATTGGGCCGCGAGCATGCAATTTCTGAGTAGACACTGCGACTTCAGCGCCCAAACCAAACTGTGCGCCATCAGTGAAACGTGTTGATGCATTCACATAAACCGCCGCAGAACCGACCGAGTTAATAAAGCGCTCTGAGCTCTCTAGGCTATTAGTCATGATTGCATCAGAGTGACTCGCGTTGTGTACACGCATGTGATCAATCGCTTCTGCCACATCCGCAACGATTTTCACGCCTAGCGTGTAGCTTAGCCATTCAGTGTCAAAGTCACCTTCAACCGCATCACGTTGGTCTTCAAAACCCGCTAGCAGCGATTTTGCACTAGCATCGGCAACCAAGGTTACCTTGCCCGCTAAACGCTGTTTCAGCTGAGCTAAGAAAGCTTCAGCAACAGCTTCATGCACCAACAATGTATCTAAAGAGTTGCATGCTGATGGGCGTTGAACTTTAGAGTTTTCGACAACATCGACTGATTTTTCAAGGTCTGCACTTTCATCAACAAAGATGTGGCTGATACCGAAACCACCGATGATAACTGGAATAGTACTGTTCTCTTTACACATCTTGTGCAGGCCAGCGCCACCACGAGGAATGATCATATCCACGTAGTCGTCCAGTTTAAGCAATTGAGAAACTAGTTCACGATCAGGTTTCTCGATGTACTGAACAGAAGCTGCAGGAAGTTCCGCTTTCTCTAGTGCAGACTGGATAACTTTTACCAGCTCCATGTTCGAGAAGAAGGTCTCTTTACCACCACGCAAAATGCTTGCGTTGCCTGTTTTCAGACACAGTGCCGCAATATCTATCGTTACGTTCGGGCGTGCTTCGTAGATAACACCAACAACACCAAGCGGTACACGACGACGAGACAATGACATACCGTTTTCCAGTACCTTGCTGTCGATTTCGCTGCCCACAGGGTCGTTTAGGCTAATGACATTACGAACGTCGTTAGCGATGCCCGTTAAGCGTTCTTCATTAAGAAGTAGACGGTCAAGCAGTGCTTCCGTTAGACCCGCTTCGCGACCCAGTTCGATGTCTTTCGCATTCGCTTCTAAAATCGTTGCTGCGTTTGCTTCTAGCTCATCAGCGATGATCGCCAATGCTTTATTCTTTTGCGCCGTAGATGCGGTCGCTAGGTGGAAAGCAGCCTCTTTTGCTGCGATACCCATGTTAGTTAAATCCACGTTTAACTCTCCCTAAATTCTGTCTGTCTTTGGATGCAAAAAGGCGATTCGCCTTCTCATCACGAGCTATTCTTGGATTACAACAAGGTCGTCACGGTGAATGACTTCTGACCCGTAATCGTAACCAAGAATGTCGCCAATATCTTTACTGTGCTTGCCTGCTATTTTTGCTAGGTCTTGGCTTGAGTAGCTAGCGATACCACGCGCCACTACCTTGCCTTTACTGTCTGTGACTTGGGTGACTTCACCACGAGAAAACTCGCCTTGAACTCGAATAACCCCTTTTGCCAACAAGCTACTGCCTTTGGTGCTAACAGCATTTACTGCGCCATCGTCGACCACGATGTCGCCTGCGGATGCAGGGCCCGCTAGGATCCAACGTTTACGGTTTTCAAGCGCTTCAGGCAAAGGCAAGAAACGTGTGCCTTGTGGATTGTCACTCAATGAGTCAAACACCACATTTTCAGCACTGCCCGCTGCAATAATAACTTCGATGCCTGCGCGACGAGCAATATCAGCCGCCTGCAGTTTTGTCGCCATGCCGCCAGTACCCAACGTAGTACCACTGCCGCCTGCGATCTTACGCAGTGTGTCATCAATCGTTTTCACTTCTTTGATGAGCTCAGCATTTGGATCTTTACGAGGGTCAGCCGTAAACAGGCCTTTTTGGTCGGTTAGCAGCAAAAGCTTATCCGCACCGCATAAAATACCAACCAGTGCCGACAAGTTATCGTTGTCGCCCACTTTAATTTCGTTGGTCGCAACTGCGTCATTTTCATTAACGACAGGAATAATGTCGTGTTCAACGAGTGCATTGATCGTGTCACGGGCATTCAGAAAACGCTCGCGATCATCAAGATCAGCACGAGTCAGCAGCATCTGGCCAATTTTAAGGCCATAGATAGCAAACAAAGACTCCCAAACTTGAATCAACTGACTTTGCCCAACTGCCGCAAGCAACTGTTTGCTCGCCATTGAGTTGGGAAGTGCGGGGTAACCAAGGTGTTCACGTCCTGCTGCAATTGCACCAGACGAAACCATAACCACAGAGTGGCCTTGTTTTTTTAATTCAGCACATTGACGAACCAGCTCAACCATATGAGCACGGTCTAATGCCAATGTTCCACCAGTTAAGACACTGGTACCCAGTTTAACAACGACAGTTTTACGCTGCGCTGTTGTCCCGCTTTGATGATTTGTTGTCATGAAGTCTTTTATGAATAAAACAAATAAGAGGTGATGTTTTAGCAATCAAAAAGGGAATTCACAAGCAGAAAAGGTGCGAAATCGCACCTTTTTGCTTTATATAGAAGAGTAACCTTTAAAATCAGACGAATTCGACAGACTCTTCGTCTAACTGAACGCTGATTTCAAATTTCTTTTGAAGTTCATCAACCAGTTTTTGGTGAAAGGCTTCCTGAGTTCGAGAGACCTCAGCCACCGCTTTTTTCGGTAATGGCAAAGGATCCCAGTTGCCATCGATATTGTATTTACCCGTGTTGTATTTCGCCGAAAATCCGTCTTCCGACTTATCCAACTCCAACCACCATCCCCAGAATTCACGCTCTTCTGGTGACTTTTTATCGTTCACACACACAGACAAGCAATCAAAAATGTAGTGGCCTTCTTCTGATTGCGGCTCCCTCAAGTAAGGCCCGATAGCCTTTAAAACATTCAACAAGCGGTAATGCGTAGGTTGTTGTGTCACTTCTGACATATTGAATCTCCATTTTCAATGTTAAGAATGACGTTACTCAGATTGTTATACGTAAAAACTACGCAATTAGGTTTTATAAATTATCTCTGAGTATCAGGTACTTAGTTTGTACACTTTTCATGCTTAACTAATTTTGGAGAAATGTCATCTAAATAATTCATCCTCAAGCCACTTTATCGCCAATTCGAGGGATTGCTCATAACCTTGTGTAATTGACTTAGCTTTGATTTTCTTCGCTTTTCCGTAATCACTGTAAATAGCAACCAGTTGATTATCCATTGGTGGTGAAACAGGGTCGCCTTCCAAAGCCATTGCCAAAATAGGAACACTGGTTTTACTGTTTGACAGTAAACCTTGTACCTTGAGTGACCACGCCATCAACTGCCCAGAAAGGCTATTGATATCGACCGCCCCTTTACCCAGGCGAGAAGCCAACACATCTAAATGCATCTTAGGCATTTGCTTAAGTTTGTCGGCATGAACAAAGATATCGTGAATTGGAGCACCTAGAGAGATACACGCTTTAAGCTTATGCTGCTCAAGGAAAGATAATCTTACCATCGCATTACCACCAAAACGGAAACCAAACAAGCCAACCTTATGATGATCGACCCAAGGGATATTAGGCAGTTCATTCAATACGGCTTGGTGCAGGCAAGACGAGTCTTCCGTTAAAGGCCAGTGCGCACTGTGCCCTATCGATGGCATGTCGACTGTTAACATAGCAATGTTCTTTGGTGCTAAGTAATCCCTAAACAAGCGCCACATATCGGTCTGCAAACTGTCTAGGCCAGCACTGACAATCACAACCGGTTGTGGTTTGTCTGTTTTGGTTAGATGTAAGTTCGCTTTAATTTTCTTGTTTTTGTATGGCACTTCAATCTGTTTAACGATCAGCTTGGTGTGCTTAATTGCTTCGGAATAGGCTGCATTTGCTAACACTTGAGCCTGAGCTGCCAAGTTATCGTTTTTAAGATGTGGGTAGCCCGCGATACTGAAACACAACGAAGCTGAAAACAGCTCTTCAGCCATTTCTTCTCCGTTCTTTTCATTAGAACGGTTTTGGTGCTGCATACCCAACTTAGTCCATTCGTATGCCCAGTTACCACTTCGGTAACCCATGACCGTATCAAGCCACTCATCGGTTGTACGAGAGTTATCTGATGATGCGATACGAGCCAATACCGCTTCTTGCTCAATTGGGTTAACGCCTTGCCACACCCACTGAAGACGTCTTAGATTTCGGTACCATGATGAGTTTTGCTGTTCACGCTTCTCATCCAATAACGCTTCAGAGCTTGGCATGTATTGTGTCAACATTGAGGTCTCTTTCGCCTGCTTGTGCTTTACAAACAAGGTTTCCGAAAGGTTCGAGCTCGTTTCTTCTGATTCAGACATTGGGATACTTAATAAGAAATGGTTGTCACTAATAATATAAAAAAAAATGACCCTATAAAGGGTCATTTCTCAAAAAAACTAAGTTTACGCTTATTTTGACTTGCGATTTACTGGCTCAACGTAGCTTAGGCTAGTATCCCAAGGTTGCTCAATCCATGTGTCTTGAGCGATATCAACGATGTACTCGTCTAGCAAATCAGCACCAGATGGCTTTGCACATACAGCGATCAGTTTCGCTTTAGGGTACATCTCGCGAAGTTTGCGTGCAGTGTCACCACTATCAACAAGGTCTTCAACGATTAGGAAGCCTTCGCCGTCACCTTCAGGTGCTTTAACTACTGTCATATCACGTTGGTGATCGTGGTCGTAGCTAGAAATACAAATCGTATCTACGTGACGAATACCTAGCTCACGAGCCAAGATTGCACCAGGAACCAAACCACCACGGCTTACTGCCCAGATGCCTTTCCACTGCTCTGCTGGCATTTGCTTTTCGGCTAGTTGACGGCAGTAAGTCTGCATGTTGTCCCAAGTGATAACGAATTTGTTGCTCATAGTATAAAACCTAATAATTTTGTCATGTTATTAGAGGCTATCTCAAACATAGCCTCTTCAGCGATTAAGCAGAAATCTAGACGATTAAGCGAAAATGTATTTAAGAATAAAGATAACCGACATTACCCACACAGCAGGTGAAACGTCGCGACCTTTACCACTTAGCAGCTTAATTGCAGCGTAAGCGATGAAACCTAGTGAGATACCCTCAGCGATAGAGTACGTCAGCGGCATAAGCAGACATGTTACCACGACTGGTGCTGCTTCTGTAAGATCACGCCAATCAATGCCAACTAGGCCAGACATCATCAAAATTGCTACATAGAAAAGTGCACCTGATGTTGCGTAAGCCGGAATCATACCTGCAAGTGGCGAGAAGAAAAGAGCCAGTAGGAATAAGATACCAACAACAACCGCTGTTAGACCTGTACGGCCACCTTCAGCGACACCCGCAACACTCTCAACGTAAGAAGTTGTGTTTGATGTACCTAGCAATGCACCAATAGACGTTGCTGTAGAGTCAGCAAGCAGTGCTTTGTTTAGACGAGGAAGTTTGCCGTCTTCTTTGATTAGGTTTGCTTTTGTTGCAACACCCACCAAAGTACCTGCTGTATCGAATAAATCGACGAACAAGAATGCGAATACCACTGAAATCATACCGATTTCAAATACCGCAGAGAAATCAAGCTGCATGAATGTAGGTGCAAGGCTTGGTGGTGTAGACATGATGCCGCCGTATTGAACGTCACCAATAACAATACCAAGAGCTGTGATAGCTAGAATCGCAATCATTACTGCGCCTTTCACGCCACGGTGAACAAGAGCAATCGTTAAGAAGAAACCAAGTGCACCTAGAATAGGAGCAATCGCGGTAATGTCGCCCAGAGAGACTTTAGTTGCTGGGTTAGAAACCACGATGCCAGCATTGCTCAGTGCAATAAACGCTAGGAAAAGACCGATACCCGCAGAGATACCAACACGCAGAGACATAGGAATCGAGTTGATAATCCATTCACGGATCTTAAAGATACTTAAGAAAATGAAGATTACGCCTGATACGAAAACCGCTGCCAGAGCAACTTGCCACGTATAACCCATACCCATAACCACTGCGTAGGTAAAGAATGCGTTCAAACCCATACCTGGTGCTTGAGCGATTGGGTAGTTAGCAACAAAGCCCATGATGAAACAGCCGATAGCAGCCGCTAAACAGGTTGCTACAAATACAGCGCCATGGTCCATACCAGCATCAGCTAGAATCATTGGGTTTACAAAAATGATGTAAGCCATTGTTAGGAAGGTTGTTAGACCTGCGATGATTTCAGTGCGCACATTGGTGCCGTTTTCACTGAGTTTGAATAGCTTTTCGAACATTATCGAATCCTATAAGGGTAAGAAGTAAACGGTTGCGTAATCGATTGGCTGTGGATTATAAAGTTATCAAATAACAAATTCCAGATAGAATTAAGGCTCTAATCGATATTTATCAGAATGCCGTATGAAACAAAGCGATTAAAAGCGATGTATTTCCCAAGAAATAACCATAATAAACAGACAATTAAGAGCAATAGTCACAATGAAAAATCTTGGTTACTTTTTCGACCATCGGTTATTTTGATAGAGAATCTAGCCATTAAATTCTGAATTCAAACCCACAAGAGTTGTGTATTTTTCAACAGGATCAGTAATAAGGCGCAAATTGATATTTTGGCGTTTAAAAAAACAACCACACAGAAATGTAGGGAAAGTGACAAGATAAAGCGGTTTGGAAAAGTAGTAGGCAAAAAAAACGCCACTCAAAACTGAGTGGCGGTAGAATCTGTCAACCAAAAGGGCTGTAAAAGAATTCCAATATATAGGGGTGAACAAAACTGTTCGAGTTACATGCTTACGGTATTAGTAACCGAAGCTTGTAGGGTATGCAAAGTTGCTAGTGTAAACAGAGCTGTTAAGCCAGAACATTGCAGATGGTAAACCTTTCATAACTATCACCTTAATAAATCAATAAAAAACGAATTTGATTTCTCGGTTCCTTGGAGGCGATAAAACGGACTCATCCTTTGAGCATTTACTCTTCACTTCAGAAGTTGGTTATTAATATACCTCAAAGAAAAAAGATTACAAGTATTTTTTGCTATAGGTCACACTTTTTACCAATTATGGTTATTTTGCAAACTCAATTTCGTAATTAAATTACAAAAAAGACTTAAACAAACGTTTGCTTGCACCATTTATAAGCATCAATACACTTATTCAAGATCAAATGAACAAGATGGCGTTCAAAATTTGAGGCATTTCAGGTTTAGAAGCGCTACTCGTCAAAACGCTCTAGTGGTATGCTGTTGCCATCAAAACAGACCCATATTTTAGATTTTTGTTCTAAGTTTTTACCTATAGAAATCCTAAATATATGGTTATCAAATAAAAAAGGAGTCATCCGTGTCTGAATTCCATTCTGAGATCAGTAAATTATCCCCTGCCCCTATTTGGCAGTTCTTCGATAAGATTTGCTCAATCCCACACCCTTCTAAGCATGAAGAAGAGCTTGCTCAATACATTATTGCTTGGGCAACAGAACAAGGCCTAGATGTACGTCGTGACCCAACGGGCAACGTATTCATCAAAAAGCCTGCAACGGCGGGTATGGAAAACAAAAAAGGTGTGGTGCTACAAGCTCACATCGATATGGTTCCACAAAAGAACGAAGACACAGTTCATGACTTCGCTAAAGATCCAATCCAACCATACATTGATGGTGAGTGGGTTACAGCTAAAGGTACAACGCTTGGCGCTGATAACGGCATGGGCATGGCTTCTTGCCTAGCGGTTCTTGCTTCAAACGAAATCCAGCATGGCCCTATCGAAGTTCTACTAACAGTAGATGAAGAAGCAGGCATGACTGGTGCTTTCGGTCTTGAAGCAGGTTGGTTAGAAGGCGATATCCTTCTTAACACCGATTCAGAGCAAGAAGGTGAAGTGTACATGGGTTGTGCTGGCGGTATCGACGGCGCAATGACATTTGAAATTGCACGTAACGCGATTCCAGCTGACTTCGTAACACGTAAGCTAACGCTAAAAGGCCTAAAAGGCGGTCACTCTGGTTGTGACATCCACACAGGTCGTGCAAACGCAAACAAACTGCTTGCTCGCTTCCTAGCGGGTCACGCAAAAGAGCTAGACCTTCGCATCGTCGAATTCAAAGGCGGTAGCCTGCGTAACGCGATCCCTCGTGAAGGTTTCGTAACGGTTGCTGTTCCTGCGGCAAACCAAGAAAAACTGGCTTCACTATACAACTACTACACTGAGCTTCTTTCAACAGAGCTAGGTAAAGTAGAAGACAACATCGTGACTTTCAACGAAGAAGCTTCGGTTGAAATGGGCGCTCTAGCAGCAGCTGACCAAGCTCGCTTCATCGCAGCACTTAACGCGGCACCAAACGGTGTGATCCGCATGAGTGATGAGATCGAAGGCGTTGTTGAAACATCTCTAAACGTGGGGGTTATCACAACTGAAGAAAACTCAATCACAGTGCTTTGCCTGATCCGCTCTCTTATCGATTCTGGCCGTAGCCAAGTGGAAAGCATGCTGAACTCTGTTGCTGAGCTAGCAGGCGCGAACATCGAATTCTCTGGCGCTTACCCAGGTTGGAAGCCAGACGCAGATTCAGAAATCATGCACATCTTCCGCGACATGTACGAAGGTATCTACGGTCACAAGCCAAACATAATGGTTATCCATGCTGGTCTTGAGTGTGGTCTATTCAAAGAACCTTACCCGAACATGGACATGGTTTCTTTCGGCCCTACTATCAAGTTCCCTCACTCTCCAGACGAGAAAGTGAAGATTGATACGGTTGAACTATTCTGGAACCAAATGGTTGCGCTATTAGAAGCAATCCCAGAAAAAGCATAGTTCGAGCCATTATGTTTTCGATAGATAGGATTTCGCGGTAAACACTATCCATCGACACAAAATAAAACAGGTACTCAATGAGTACCTGTTTTTGTATCTAATTTTTGTCATCGACTATTTGTAACTAAGGAAGCAATTAAACGCGTGAAGCCGCGTAGCTTTCTAGCTCATCAATTGAAGTTTGTGCCACGACTTCGCCATCTATGAAGTACGTCACCATCTCACCATCGCGAACACCGATTAACGTCGCACGCTCACCAGACTGGTAAGTAATGTCCATTTGGATCGTGTTTTCATCAATCTGCTGCATTTGACCTTTCTCGATCACATCAGCACTTGTGATAGGACCAACAGGTGCTTCCGTTAGAGACGGATCAAGTTGGTGGTTGATATCAAGGTACGTATCAGTCTTAGTATCAAAGATGTGTGGAGCGCCTGTTAGTGGGTTGCTACCTGTCCAGAACTCTAGTGAGTTGAATACTAGGTAATCAGCCGCAACCGTTAGACCGTATGCAGGTGCAAGTAGCATGTTCAAACCACCACGAGCGTAACGGTTATCAACAGCTTTGATGTTGAACTTCATTAGGTAACCCGTTACTGCGTTGCTACCAACACAGCCAGATAAAGCAACAGATACCACTGCAAGTGCTACAACTTTTGAAATTGTTTTTTTCATTTTGATCTCGATATTTTAATTTGGCCGCCAAAAAATGGCGATGGATAATACCAACCAATCGAATGATAAATATCAGCGTTAAATCAATGTTTTGTCAGAGAATTCACAATTTGAAACACCCTTCAATAAGCCAAATAAAAAACTGAAACCAATTCAGAACCCCCTTAATAAAAAACTTTTGTCGTCACCGTAAAGCGATTGATTCGTACTAAAAATCAACGATTGCTACATTCCGTGTTAACGAATTATCACCATGTTGAGAACAACCTAAATGGCAAGACTAAAACCTAATCAACCATTCGAATTACTTGGTTATACTGTTCAGCCAGGACAGCGAATGGAGATTGAACTGCAAGCAGCTCAGCTTTACACGCACTCTCCACTTTCGATCCCGATTGAAATTATTCACGGTCGCCAAGCAGGCCCAACACTGATGGTAAATGCGGCTATCCACGGCGATGAGCTAAACGGTGTTGAGATTGCAAGACAACTGACAAATGCGATTGATCCAAAGAAACTGAAAGGGACATTAATTGTTGTTCCTATCGTTAACGTGTTTGGCTTTATCCATAAATCTCGTTACCTACCAGACCGTCGTGACCTAAACCGCTGCTTCCCTGGCAGTGAGAAAGGCTCGTTAACATCACGCATCGCTTACACCTTCTTTGAGAACGTGGCAAAGCACTGTGATTACATTCTGGATCTACACACGGGCGCGATTCACCGTACTAATCTGCCACAGATTCGTGCGAACCTATCAAACCCTGAAACACTGCGCATCGCAAAAGCGTTTGCAACACCCGTGATCATTGATTCTCCACTGCGTGACGGTTCACTGCGTAGCGAAGCAGAAAAACTTGGTATTCCTGTATTAACTTACGAAGGTGGTGAAGCGCTGCGTTTCGATCACTTAGCGATTCGTGCGGGTTACCTTGGCGTGCATCAAGTGATGAAAGAAATCGGCATGCTGCGCCCTAACCGTAAAAAGTTACCAGAGCCAGTATTGAGTAAATCCACCAGCTGGATCCGCGCTGAATCAGACGGTATTTTGCGTAACATGGTAAGACTTGGCGAACAAGTTGAAGCAGGACAAACCCTTGCTTACATCAGCTCTCCATTGGGTCACCAAGAAGGCCAAGTGATCACAACCAAAGGCGGTATCGTGATTGGTCAGCAAACTCTACCTTTGGTAAACGAAGGTGATGCTGTGTTCCACATCGCTTACTTCAAGCAAGACGATGAAGAAGTCGGACAATCAGTAGAAAGCTACATTGAAGAAGTGGCAGAAGACGATTGGCTAACTGCGCTGAATAACTGATCAGACAATGCTTAAAAGTTTAAGAGCTCGACGTTAAAAGCAAGAAGCCAAACAGTGCTCTTAAACACAATAAAACAGAACTCCACAAACTAAAAAGCCCCAATATACTTTTAACTAGAAAGAAAAAAGTTATATCGGGGCTTTTTTTTTACAAATCCCTTATCTTAAAATTAAGGGATCTATAAATTAATCATGCACTGAATTACTCAGCGTCTTCTTGCTCTTCTGCACGAGCTTTAGCGCGCGCTTCACGTGCTTGCTCAGCTTTAAGCTCTTTAGTGTGACGTAGTTCGTCACGCTCTTTACGCTGTTCTGATTTACGCTCGTTACGTTCAGCTTGGTTTGCGATGAAAGATGCTAGCTCTTTCTCTGCCCACTCTTGTGCTAGAGCTTCAGTTTCGAAACCAGACTCACGCTTAGATACTGTAGTGCTGCGAGACGTTACTTGACGAGTAATCTCTGCACACCAACCGTTGCGTTTTTCTGTAAGGCGGATATCAAATTTTTTGTTCTTAGACATGTTCTATTTTTTCCTAAGGGAGATCATTAAGGGATCGGTCAACTTTGATAACTCCATCTAAGTGAGCATCTTTTAACACCATCCCTTGGTAAGCGCGGTATTAGAGCACAAATCAATGAATATTGCTGCAAATATTTGCAGCGGATCACACTCCTATGCTGCAAATCGTTTGCGGCTCATTTCAATTCCTTGGTAAGCCTCTATTCACCACCAATTTCGGCACTGTTTTATCGACCACAATGAAATGAACTATGCTCAAACAGAGATAAATGAAAGAGATAACCTGCAGGCTCAGGTTTACAGACTCTACTGTCTCACCTACTCCGCCCATAATTAAAATAGCTAAGGAGTTGCTATGGATAGCTTCATCAAAAATTTACCTAAGGTTGAGCTGCACTTACATATAGAAGGCACATTAGAGCCAGAGTTGATGTTCCAACTCGCCAAACGTAATAACGTATCGATTCCCTTTGAGAACCCTGACCAAGTACGAGACGCCTATCAATTCCACAATCTTCAGTCCTTTCTCGACATCTATTACCAAGGCGCAAACGTGCTGATCCACGAACAGGATTTTTACGACCTCACTTGGGCTTATCTACTAAGGTGCCAACAAGACAATGTGGTTCACACTGAGATTTTCTTCGACCCGCAAACCCATACCGAGCGAGGAGTCGCTTTCGACACAATTATCACTGGCATTACTCAAGCACTCGACCAAGCTACACATGAACTTAGGATAAGCAGTCAACTGATCATGTGCTTTTTGCGTCATCTCGATGAAGACAGCGCTTTTGAAACACTCAAACAAGCCCTCCCCTATAAAGATAAGATCATTGCCGTTGGACTAGATTCATCAGAACAGGGGAATCCGCCAGATAAGTTTAAGCATGTCTTTCAAGAAGCGCTCAACCAAGGGTTCCTAACTGTCGCACACGCAGGAGAAGAAGGCCCCGCACAAAATATTATCGATGCACTGAGCTTATTAAGCATTACCCGAATTGATCATGGTGTTCGCTGTGTTGAAGATGAAGAGCTGATGGAACAGTTAATCGCTAAACGCACACCACTGACGGTCTGCCCATTGTCGAACACCAAGCTCAAGGTATTTGATACCATGCAAGAGCACAACATCGTCGAGTTGCTGAGAAAAGGACTCTGTGTCACCATCAATTCCGATGATCCCGCTTACTTCGGTGGCTACATGAATGATAACTTCCTAGCGGTTGCCAACGCTCATCCTGTCACTCATCAAGAATTAGCCCAGTTCAGTATTAATGCCATCGAAGCCAGTTTCATCTCCCCTCATGCCAAAGAAGACCTCATTACACAGGTACGCCAATACTTGGTAGCGAATACTCAATAAGTTCATAACAGTTTATTTCGATCAAAAAAGGGAAGCTCAACGCTTCCCTTTATTAATCAATAGGCTGAGATTAAATTAGCCCGGATGGCCATCTACTCGTGGTGTTAACAGCATCATGCCGAATTTCCAGATAAACAGACCAAACGCCAATGTCCATAAACCCGCGCTGATGTTAACCATCTCAAACAAGTAAGCAGGGAAGAAAATCACACCTAAGCTACGAACCAGCGCGGCAATAAATATCGCTGAAAAGGCTAGCGCCATGCTTGATCCTTTGTAAATCGCACGACCAGTGTGTCCCATTGTCACTCGCGTAATCATCGCCAGAATCAAACCGCTCAAGCCACCAATCGCAAACAAGTGCAGCATATTATGGCTCGCAAACGGGTTGTCTAATAAACCGCGTAACAGCAAGCTTAAAGGGATACACAAGTAAGCCGCGTGCAGTGACCACACCAAAGGCTCAGATAACGTCGTCCAAGGCTTCCAACGGATAAAGCGAACTAACTGAGTCACGCCAGCAAACACCATTAGCTCATTACCTACCTGAGCAAAGGTGAGTGGGAAGAAGCTCAAAACAAACAGCCCAACCAAAGGCAAGTTTGCCAACCATTCCAACCAGACCAATGGCTGCGCTTTCTCAAAGTCGAAGCGACGAGCGGTAAAGAATGGAATCACTCGTCCGCCCATTACAGACAGCAATAACGTAAACCACCACAACATCGCTTGCCATACCGCTGATGAAGGAAATGGAGGCATACCTTTAATGGTCGCGTAGCTCGCAAAGTTCGCCACGATAGCCAATATAAACAGCGGTACGAAGAATAGGTTCTTCCAACCTTTCGACTTCACGACACGGAAACCGATCTCGTAAGCCGCGAAGATTAAGAACAGCGCTTCAATCGAAGAGATTAGCCACAACGGAGCCGGTGTCCAAAACAGAATACGAGGCGCCAACCACAAACCAACTAACACCGCTAATCGATAGTGTTTGGTGCCATTGACCCCCGTCCAAGTTTGCACGGCAGTGAGCACAAAACCGACAACAATCGCCATCGAAAAACCAAACAGCATCTCATGCACGTGCCACCACAATGCGGGAACATTTAAAACCTCAGGCTGACCGTTTTGGAACATGATGACCCAAGCTACAATCGCAATCACGGCATAGAGACTGCCTAAAAAGAAGAAAGGTCGAAAGCCTAAACGCAGGTAGGCTGGAATCGCGTCTTCTACACTTTTATCTGTGATATTTAACAAACTCGCTCCTAATTCTCAGATAAGCGGCCAAGGTATTACCTAAACCAAATTTTGTGTGCATCAAATCCGATGCCATATGCAGATCACATTGCATGAAACGCGCCAATTAGATAAAACCAGTAAAAACAGCGACTCACGAGATTCAATAGCCAATAAACAAGTCAAAAAAACACAACCAAAAGAGTCATAAAGACATATAGATGTATAAATAGAAACTTACTGACTTTTGGTATCTCGCCACATATAGTAAGACTAGACTTAAATGGAACAACTCAGACAAGGAATGCGATGTATATTTTTGGTTATGGCAGTTTAATCAACTCATCTTCACGCCAGCTTACCGGTCAGACAGGGCAAGCGATCCCTGCGATTGTTCATGGCTTAATTCGCTATTGGAGCAAGATCGATGACAGCTATGTGTTATCACCTTTGATCGTCAATCTTGGCGAGGGACAAGTGAATGGTGTGTTGCTTGAGGTGGATGATATTGCACTGGCTGAATTTGATCGCCGTGAGCGTGGCTATCACCGAATCGAATTAAAGGCCTCTCAGATAAAAAGCCAAGATGAGTTCAAACAGGATCAATCGATCTGGGTTTACATCAAAGACGAGATTGAAGCTCCTTGCGAAAACAGCCCTATCGTTCAAACCTATGTCGATACAGTATTGGCAGGATGTTTAGAGGTGTCTGAAAGCTTTGCGGCGCACTTCGTTAAACACACACAAGGTTGGCATCACCCATTAGAAAATGATCGCCACCAGCCTAAATACGGCAACCTTGCTGGGGTTTCCGATCACCATCACAGTGTGATTGATGGCTTGATACTAACTGTACGCAGCTAGTTGATTTAGGTTGGTGAACACATAGGCTCACCAACCTAAAGCGAGCTTAAACGACACGAATACCTGCTGGCATCGCACGTTCAGGGGTTAGCAATACACTTTCAGATTCATCTTCCGTTTCTGCACATAGCAACATGCACTCAGAAGTGTGGCCTCTCATCTTCGCCTTCGCTAGATTGCACAAAACAACAACTTGCTTACCCATCAACTCCTCTTCTGTGTAGTAAGGAACTAGGCTGGTCACCGTTTGTAGCGTCTTGTCACCAACATCCACTTGCACAATGTACAGCTTGTCGGCGTTTTCATGACGAACAACCTCAATGATCTTACCCACACGCATTTCTAACTTAGCAAAGTCACCATAAGAGACAGTATCCATTTCTCACTTCCTATATTGATTTGTTTTTACTCATTAAATCATTTACTAAAATTAAGTAAAATGTAAATGTTTACACTAGCATTAAGCCTAATAATTACAAGCGGTAAAGATCTCATTACTGGAAGTAAAATGAGAGTTTCGTTGCCTTACTATCATTGTCGGTGTTAAATAGATGCAGCAATGTATAGAGGTTAAAAATGGCAACAATTAAAGATGTAGCAAAGGAAGCTGGTGTTTCTGTTGCAACCGTATCTCGAGTGATCAACAAGTCTCCCAAGGCGAGTACAAGCTCGGTAGAGTCTGTAACTAAAGCGATGTCTAAACTCGGCTATCGCCCGAATGCCAATGCTCGAGCGCTGGTAAGCCAAAGCACGAACACTGTTGGTGTATTGGTCGGTGACATCTCCGATCCCTTTTTTGGCACGCTGGTTAAGGCTGTCGATAATGTCGCTCGTGAGAACGGAAAACATATCCTTGTCGGTAATGGCTCACACGATCGTGAAGAAGAGAGACAAGCGATTGAGTTGCTGATTAACAGCCGTTGCGACGCCCTGGTGATCCACTCGAAAGGCCTGACCGACGAAGAACTGATTGCCTATGCGAAAGAAGTCAAAGGCTTAGTGCTGATCAACCGTTATATTGCTGAGATTGCCAACCGTTGTATTTTCTTGGACAACAAGAAAGGCGCGTATCTTGCGACGGAATATCTGATCCGCCATGGCCATCAGAACATTGCCTGTATCGCCTCATCGCATAGCATTGAAGATGCCGATGAGCGTATCCAAGGTTACTTAGCGGCACTCTCAGATTACAAAATAGCGCTCTCTGACAGCTATATTGAATACTCAGCGCCCACCAGTGACGGTGGCGAATACGCCATGACTAACCTTCTGACTAAATCACTGCCAATCACAGGTATTGTGGCGTACAACGATTACATGGCAGCAGGTGCTTTGTCTGTCCTTGATGAAAACGGTATTCAAGCGCCAGACAAAATGTCGATCATCGGCTTCGATGATGGCTTAATTGCCCGCTATGTTCATCCAAAGCTCACCACTATTCGCTACCCGATTCAGATGATGGCAGAGAAAGCGACACGACTCGCGTTGCACTTAGCTAAAGGTGAAAACACCTCTACTGAACCAATGATGTTCTCTCCAACTCTGGTACGCCGCAATTCGGTAGAGAAAATCTAAGTTCTGGTCGACTCATCAAGCAATAAACAAAAAAAAGCCCTAACAGAATCGCTTCTGTTAGGGCTTTCCTACCTTACTCAGATACTCAACAATCGCGCTTAATAAACCGCACTCTTGTTGAGCGCCACTTTTGCTCATCCCCCAAGAACAACGCGATAATTCACATCGTCCTATTCACAAGCAAAAGACATTGGCGTAACCGCTTTGAGCTAGAGCGTACTAGTTTGAAGAATCCCCCGAAAATTCAAACTGGTAACAGGTACTGTAGTTATATTCTTGTTCAGGCTTGAGAATACAACTGTCCTGCTTCCACTCTGGGTGGTTAGGAGAGTCAGGTAAGAACTGGGTTTCTAGCGCCAAACCAGCGTAATCTTCATAGCTGCCACCACTTCGGTTTGGTGTGCCACCAAGCCAGTTTCCGGTGTATAGCTGCATTGCAGGTTTGGTTGAAAATACTTTTAGTGTGACGAGCGCATCTGGTGAGGTTACGGTCGCGGCACATTGAGTGCGTTTGCAGCCATCAGCCAATAAGAAAGAGTGGTCGTAACCCTTTGCTGCTTTCTGCTGTTCATCGCCCAACAAACGCTCTGAGATCATCATAGGCTGATTGAAGTCAAAGCTGGTCGATTTCACCGATTTAAGGTTACCTAACGGAATACCCACAGAATTGGTCGGTAAGAACTGATTAGCATTGATACTGACAATGTGTGACAAACAGTCGTGTCCAGCTTCAGCGCCGAGCAGATTGAAGTAGGCGTGATTGGTCAGGTTCACTATCGTTGGTTTATCAGTGTTGGCTGTGTAATCGATAGAGACTCGATTATCTTCGGTGATTTCATAACGAACCGACACGTTCAAATTACCCGGAAAACCTTGGTCGCCATCCGCTGATACCAAGCTAAACACAACCGATGTTTCAGTTTGCTCAGCAATGTTCCAACGACGTTTATCAAAACCATTCGGACCACCGTGTAAGGTGTTTCCTGCTTGGTTGGTTTCCAACTTGTAATTCTTGCCATCAATCTTGAAACGACCATTGGCAATGCGGTTGGCATAACGACCAACTGTCGCCCCCATATAACTGGCTTGCTTCTCGAAGTTATCCATTGAATTAACACCCAATAGCACTTCTCGTCTGTTTCCTTTTACTGGCAAGATACAGCTCAACCACGTTGCGCCAATATCCATGAATGTCACTTCCATGCCGTGTGCATTCGACAGCGTGACAAGCTGAGCAGGTTGGCCATCATAGGCTGCAGTTTCTGTCATGGATTGATGCAGGTTCTGCGCTTGTGTCATTCTAAATTCCTTCTACTGCCAGTAAAAAGCCTCTACGTTGAGGTAAAGGCTTTAGTATTTGGCCTACCATGATCTTTTTCGTTGGTAAGCTCTATATTAAGTCTCGAAACAGCTAGATTACTTCAACTAAGCCCGCGCCGTCTTTCGCTTGGCACACATAAATCGATTCTTTTAGGCCCGTCGCTGCCTGATATTTCTGCTCAACGGTTGTTTTGATTTCATCAACCAATGCAGGTGGAACCAATGCCACAATACAACCACCGAAACCACCGCCCGTCATACGTACGCCACCTTGCTCACCGATCACTTCTTTGACCATATCAACCAGCGTATCGATTTCTTTCACCGTGATTTCAAAATCATCACGCATTGATGCATGCGATTCAGCCATCAACTCACCCATGCGTTTCATATCATGAGTGCGCAGAGCTTGAGCCGCTTCAACAGTACGGTCATTTTCAGTAATCACGTGACGAGCACGTTTCGCGACCATTTCATCCAATTCAGACTCTTTCGCTTTGAACTGCTCAATGGTCACATCACGAAGTGCCGGAACACCAAAGATACGCGCCGCTTCTTCACACTGCTCACGACGCGTATTGTATTCGCTGTCGACCAAGCCGCGTTTCTTGTTTGAGTTGATGATAACCACAGCCATATCTTCTGGCATTGAAACCGCTTGAGTTTCTAGACTACGACAATCCAAAAGCATCGCATGGTTTGCGCGACCTTCTGCCGAGATCATTTGGTCCATGATGCCGCAGTTACAGCCCACAAATTCGTTTTCGGCTTGCTGACCATTTAGCGCCACTTCAGCTTGGCTGATCTCTAGGTTATAAAGCACCTTAAATGTTTGACCAATAACCACTTCCAGTGCCGCAGAAGAACTTAAACCTGCACCTTGAGGCACGTTACCCGTTACAGAGATGTCTGCACCTGTAAATTCAAAGCCGCGACCTTTTAAGCACTTCACCACACCACGAATGTAGTTAGCCCACATCTTGTCTTGTTGGAATGTGATCTCTTGAGTTAGGTCGAATTCATCTACTGCATTACCGTAGTCCACTGATACTACTCGTACAATGTTGTCGTCACGTTTAGCCGCTGCAACTACCGTTTGGTAGTTAATGGCACACGGTAGAACAAAACCATCGTTGTAGTCGGTGTGCTCGCCGATCAGGTTCACACGACCTGGTGCTTGGATAATATGAGTCGCTTGGTAACCAAGGACTTGCTCAAAAGATGCTTTCACGTTTTGGATTAGGTCAGACATAAGTAAACTCTCTGGTTAAACTCTTTGTTCAATTGGTTATGGCCCCTTTTACGGCACCACTTTAATTCTTTTAGATTCCCTATCTCATTCGCACCTCAGGTAGGAAATGACAACATCTGCGACTAAACTTTTAAGCTTCTAAGCTCTTACACTTGTGGGCTTCTCATCTGTCGTCATTCCAGAATCGAGGGACGAGATATCGGGAATCTTGCTTGTTATTTACTAAGCAGCGTATTACTGCTCTTTGTAATGCACGTCACTCAAGTCGCGAAGACGCTGTGCCGCTTGTTCTGCGGTTAAATCACGTTGAGATTCAGCCAACATTTCGTAGCCGACCATGAACTTACGAACGGACGCGCTGCGTAACAGTGGTGGGTAGAACAATGCATGCAACTGCCAGTGATCGATGTCCGCACCTTCTTCGAAGAACGGCGCGTAGTGCCAGCCCATTGAGTAAGGAAATGAACACTGGAACAAGTTATCGTAGCGGCTAGTCAGCTTCTTAATCGCAACCGCTAAATCATCACGCTGCTCGCCAGTCAGTTCGCTCATACGGCGAATGTGCGTTTTTGGTAGTAACATAGTTTCAAATGGCCACGCCGCCCAGTAAGGCACCACAGCAATCCAATGTTCCGTTTCAACCACAGTACGAGAGCCGTCTTTCATTTCAGCTTCAACGTAATCCACTAATAGGTTTGAACCTTGTTGCTCGAAGTACTCTTTTAGCAATTTTTCTTTACGTTCAATCTCGTTAGGTAAAAAACTATTTGCCCAGATTTGACCGTGCGGATGTGGTTGCGAGCAGCCCATAGTCTCACCTTTGTTTTCAAAAGCTTGAACCCACAGGTAGTCTTTACCTAGTTCTTCAATCTGTTCATTCCACGTATCGATAACACCACGGATCTTGTTTACCGGAAGCTCGGGCAGCGTTTTACTGTGGTCCGGAGAAAAACAGATCACGCGGCTCAACCCACGTACACCCTGAGTCTTGAATAGAGGGTTATCAGACTCTGGAGCGTCAGGTGAATCGGGCATCAACGCCGCGAAATCATTACTGAATACATAAGTGCCGTCGTAATCTGGGTTTTCGTCACCCGAGATACGCGTATTGGTTGGGCACAAGAAACACTCTTTCTCATACGCTGGAAGTTGCGCAGTCGATGGCTTTTCATCTTGGCCACTCCAAGGACGCTTCGCTCGGTGCGGTGATACTAAAATCCACTGACCTGTTAATGGGTTATAACGACGGTGTGGATGGTCTACTGGGTTAAATTCAACTTTTGACATGCTTAGATTGCTCTCAAATTTTGTGTCTTGGTCAATTCACCAAGATGAATAATTCTTCTACAAGGAGATTCCCTTTCACGCTCGTTCCTCGCTGTAGGGAATGACGTTCAGAAATCGTAGTTTTAAAATTCGTCATTCCAGAATCGAGGGACGAGATATCTGGAATCTCTCTTAACCTGCCTTCCCCAAAGAAATTGGAGTTGCAGCTTTCAATTACATAAAGTTAGTAACCATTGGGATTATTCGACTGCCAATTCCAGGTATCCGCCGTCATTTCCATCACGCTACGCGTCGCCTTCCAGCCAAGTTCGCGCTCCGCTTTTTCTGTGCTTGCCCAACATTCGGCAATGTCACCAGCGCGACGTGGGCAAAGTTCATAAGGAACAGGCTTACCCGATGCTTGTGCGAAGGCTTCAACCATCTCAAGTACACTTGAGCCTTTACCCGTACCTAAGTTGTAAATGTGTAGGCCAGCCTTCTCGCCCACCGCTTTTAACGCGGCGACGTGACCGTCAGCTAAATCCATCACGTGGATGTAGTCACGAACGCCTGTGCCATCGACTGTTGGGTAATCGTTTCCAAAAACAGCCAGTTTTTCACGGCGACCAACGGCTACTTGAGCAATAAACGGCATTAAATTATTTGGGATACCTTGTGGGTCTTCACCCATAGTGCCCGATGGATGTGCACCTACTGGGTTGAAGTAACGCAATAAAGTCACGCTCCAATCGTTCTCCGCGTTGAATAGATCGCTTAAGCACTCTTCCACCATATACTTGCTGCGACCATAAGGGTTGGTGGTCGCACCAGTTGGTGAAGTTTCAGTAATTGGCACTACTTCTGGATCACCGTAAACAGTAGCCGAAGAGCTAAATACGATGCTTTTCACACCCGCTTTCTTCATGCTTCGAGCTAACACCAGTGAACCATTGACGTTGTTATCGTAGTATTCCAAAGGCTTAGCCACCGACTCCCCTACCGCTTTCAGACCAGCAAAGTGAATCACCGCTTGGATATCATTTTCTGAAAACACGCTATCTAGAAAAGATTGGTCACGAATGTCACCAAGATAAAACGTTGGTCGCTTGCCTGTTAACGATTCGATTCGTTCCAGCACTAGCTCTTTGCTGTTGCAAAGGTTATCAACAATGATCGGTTCCATACCTGCCTGTATCATTTGAATGCATGTATGACTTCCGATGTAACCCATGCCGCCCGTAACCAGTACTTTCACAATCAACCTCTCTTTGTCGTCATTCGTGGGCTAACTCGAACTGACATTAAGCTCAGTAGCACCGTATGCCAGAAATAGTAGCAGCCATTTTGACTATAATTCTGTGATCAAAACCACGAAGTGTAAACGTTTACACTAACTTTCATCATTACTGCTGATCATGACATAGATGAAATGTATAACCGCCAACCTCTAATTCATTGAATTTTAATAAGATAATTATAGATAGTTAGATTTGAGACATCACAGAGGAGTTGAGCATTTATTTTACTAAAAGTTAATGCAATGACTTCCAGTTTGATTACAATAGGTCTGTAGAATAAAGAGGTGCATTGCTTTTTTACTAAATACCAATTTCAAAGCAGCGCAATGTTCCAATAACAGGAAGTGAGTATGGCAACGTTAAAAGATATCGCGACTGAAGCGAATGTATCATTGGCTACAGTTTCAAGGGTTCTCAATGAAGATCCAACATTAAGCGTCAAGGAAGAGACCAAAAGGCGTATCTTTGAAATTGCAGAGAAGTTGGAATACAAAACCAGCAGCTCACGAAAAACCGTTAGCAGTAAGAAGCAGAACCATCACTTCCTTGCATTATATAACTACAAGCAAGAAGCGGAAGTTAACGACCCTTACTATCTATCGATTCGCCACGGTATTGAAACCCAATGTGAAAAGATGGAGGTTAAGCTAACCAACTGTTATGAAAGTAAAATACAAATAAACTCAGCGCCAATTACAGGTGTTTTGTTGGTAGGAAGAATGACACCAGAGGTTATCGAACAAGCCAAAAAGCTGAGCGATAATATCTGTTATGTCGATTTTACCGATCACTCAGAACCTTATGACTCTGTCGACATCGACCTGGCTTTGATCAGCAAAGAGATCACCAACTTCTTTATCAACCAAGGCTATGAGCGCATCGGCTTTATCGGTGGACAAGACGACGTCGACACCCCTGATATTCGTGAAGTGGCCTTTGCTGAATATGGCAGCCTCAAGAACGTTGTCAGTGAGCAAGACATCTACCGTGGTGACTTCTCTAGCTCTTCAGGTTACAAGCTTGCAAAACAGATGCTCGCGACTGGCGACTACCCTAAAGCCATGTTTATTGCGTCAGATTCCATCGCAATTGGCGTTTTACGAGCAGTTCATGAGCACGGATTAAACATTCCTGAAGATATTGCGCTGATTAGTGTAAACGACATCCCAACAGCTAAATTTACCTTCCCATCTTTATCGACTGTTCGTATTCACTCTGAACTCATGGGAATTCAAGGCGTTAACCTGCTGATCGAGAAAGTACGCGACGGTCGCACTATCCCATTACGCGTCTATGTACCAAGCAAACTCAAGCTGCGCAATACAACAAAATAGTCAGTAATATCAAACAAATACATTAAGGCCATCTTTACTAAAGGTGGCTTTTTTGTGCCTATCAGATACATCAATGTACACATATTCCCCAGTTTAACCTGCTTCATAAATCAGCTAATAGCATTCTTTTAAGTGGATCACACAGCACCGTAAAAAGACCTTAAAAAACGTGATGGAGTTAAAGTAAAACGTTTTCACTAATTTCATTTAGTAAAAGTTTTACTAATAATTACCTCAGTCCAAAAATACTCGTATTCACTACGACCCAATTACGCATAAGAACGTCGGTCAGCAAACTGCATTCAGACCGAGAGAGAGGCAACGTGAACAACTGGGAAAACTTCCTGAACTTACATGAGAACCGTATGGCACCGCGTGCATACTTCTTCTCGTACGCATCAGAAAAAAATGCAAAAACGTTTCAGCGTGAACTTAGCAGCCATTTCCAACTATTGAGTGGCCAATGGAGTTTCAGCTATTTCACCAACCCGCTATTGGTTCCTGAAGAGTTTTATTCTCAGGAAATGAGCGACTGGGGCAACATCACGGTTCCAAACATGTGGCAAATGGAAGGCCACGGCGATCTTCAATACACAGATGAAGGTTTCCCATTCCCAATTGATGTACCTTTCGTACCATCAGACAACCCAACAGGCGCTTACCAACGCTCTTTCTTCCTTGGCGAAAGCTGGGACGAGAAACAAACCATCATCAAATTTGATGGCGTTGAAACTTACTTCGAAGTTTACGTAAACGGCGAATATGTTGGCTTCAGCAAAGGCAGTCGCCTAACGGCTGAATTCGATATCTCTAGCCACGTAAAAGCAGGCAACAACCTACTGTCTATCCGCGTGATGCAGTGGGCCGATTCCACTTACATTGAAGACCAAGACATGTGGTGGACAGGCGGTATCTTCCGTGATGTTTACCTTGTCGGTAAAGAGCAACTGCACGTTCAAGATCTAACGGTTCGCACTGACTTCGATGATGCTTACCAAAGCGCTACCCTATCGTGCAACGTTGTATTAGAAAACCTAGCCGCAGCGGCGAACGCAAACCTTGAGTACGCATTGCTTGATGGCAGCCAAGTTATCTCGCAAGGCTCAGTAGATAACCTAACTGTTCCTAACCAACAGACTGGCGGCAATGCGAATACTCAATTCTCTATCGATGTAGTGAACCCTGTTCAATGGAACGCTGAAACCCCATACCTTTACCAACTATTGCTGACGCTAAAAGACGCCGATGGCAAAGTGCTAGAAGTGATTCCACAACGTGTTGGTTTCCGTGATATTAAAGTTCGCGATGGTCTGTTTTACATCAACAACAAATACGTGATGCTGCATGGCGTAAACCGTCACGATAACGATCATCTAAAAGGCCGTGCGGTTGGCATGGATCGCGTTGAGAAAGACTTAGTGTTGATGAAACAACACAACATCAACTCAGTACGCACTGCGCACTACCCGAACGACCCGCGCTTCTACGAGCTATGTGATATCTACGGTCTATTCGTGATGGGCGAAACCGATGTCGAAACACACGGCTTTGCTAACGTTGGCGACCTAAGCCGTATCACTAACGATGCGGCATGGGAAGCGGTGTTTGTTGAACGTATCGAACGTCATATCCACGCTCAAAAGAACCACCCTTCTATCATCATGTGGTCTTTAGGTAACGAATCTGGCTACGGTTGCAACATTCGTTCTATGTACGATGCAGCTAAAGCGATTGATGACACACGTCTGGTTCACTATGAAGAAGACCGTGATGCTGAGGTGGTAGACATCATTTCAACCATGTACTCACGTGCTCAATTGATGAATGCCTTCGGTGAATTCCCACACGAAAAGCCACGCATCATCTGTGAATACGCACACGCAATGGGTAACGGCCCGGGCGGTTTAACCGAGTACCAGAACGTGTTCTACAAGCACGATTCGATTCAAGGTCACTATGTTTGGGAATGGTGTGACCACGGCATTCTCGCACGTGATGAATCAGGTACAGAGTTCTACAAGTACGGTGGTGACTACGGTGACTACCCGAACAACTACAACTTCTGCATGGACGGTTTGATCTACCCAGACCAAACACCTGGCCCAGGTTTGAAAGAGTACAAGCAAGTGATTGCCCCAGTGAAGCTTCGCGATTTCGATGCGAAAACTGGCACCTTCACCGTTGATAACAAACTGTGGTTCTCAAACATTGATGACTACACCATCACTGCAGAAATTCGCGCTGAAGGTGAAACCATTGCTGTGCAACACATCAAGGTTGAAGAGCTTGCAGAAAACTCTAGCCGTGAACTAACACTTAACTTGCCACAGCTTGATGAGCGCGAAGTGTTTGTGAACTTTACTGTTCGCAAGGATTCTCGCACGCCCTACAGCGAAGCGAACCACGACATCGCGGTTTACCAATTCCAAGTAAAAGAGAACACGGCGCAACTAGAAGCCTTCACCAACAACAATGCAACGGCACTGAATGTTGAAGAGTCTCGCCTCGCTTACCTAATCAAAGGCCACAACTTTGCACTGAACTTCTCGAAAGTGAACGGCAAGCTGACGTCATGGTTAGTGAATGGCGAAGAGCTAATTAAGTCAGAACCAAGACTCAACTTCTTCAAGCCAATGATCGATAACCATAAGCAAGAGCACGATGGTTACTGGGAGCCAGCACACCTACAGATCATGCAGGAGCACTTCCGCACACTTAACGTTGAACAGGTCAATGGCAAGGTAGAAGTCACCACCACTAGCATCATTGCTCCACCAGTATTTGATTTCGGCATGCGTTGTGAATATCGCTACCAAATCAGTGCTGAAGGTCAACTAAACGTTGAACTGAGCGGTGAACGATACGGTGATTACCCACACGTGATTCCAGTCATTGGTTTCGATATGGGCATTAATGGCGACTTTGACCAGGTTCAATACTACGGCCGCGGCCCTGAAGAGAACTACCAAGACAGCAAGCAAGCCAACATGATTGATGTGTACCAATCAACGGTTGCAGACATGTTCGAGAACTATCCCTTCCCGCAAAACAACGGCAACCGCCAGCATGTTCGTTGGGCTGCGCTTTCAAGCCGCGCGGGTAATGGTATTGCGGTAAAACCACAGCAAGAAATCAACTTCAGCGCGTGGTTCTACACCAGCCAAAATCTGCATCAAGCACAGCACACTATTGAGCTAGAGAAGAGTGGCTACATCACGCTAAATCTAGATCACCAAGTGATGGGCTTAGGCTCAAACTCTTGGGGCAGTGAAGTGTTGGATTCTTACCGCGTGTACATGGATGAGTTCCGCTACGGACTAACTCTGATTCCATTCCAAGCAGGCGATTGCGACGCACAACACCTAATCAATCACAACTTTGGTGACGAGTTCTTCACGGCGAATACGCCAGCAACTCAACCACAACAGAACGAGGCATAAACGATGATCGTTTTAGACAACCTAGAGCAATTTAAAGTCGTTTACCGCGACGGTCGTAAATGGCAACGCTGTGTAGAAGCGATTGAAAACATCGGCAACATCAAAGATGGCGTGATGTATTCGATTGGTGACTCACTGGCTTACATGATTGAAGACGGTGTGGCTCGTAACACAGACAACTTCACCGGAAACCGACGTTATTTCGATGTTCATTACTACTTGGAAGGTCGTGAAACCGTTGAGTTTGCAGCTAAGTCTCAACTTGAACAGACCCAAGCTTACAGCGATGAAACCGACCGTGAACACCTACTGGGTAACGGCGAGACTCGCGAGTTGATTGAAGGTCAAGTCGCGATCTTTGATAACAGCAAAGCTTACCGCTTTCACGGTGATAACCGAGTTCGCAAAGTAGTGCTGAAAGTGACTATCGAAGACGGTTACTTCCTTAATAAGTAACCGTAACTAAGCTACCGAAGCTAAACAACTGAAAGCAGCAACAAAATCTATTCACAGTGTGTACCGAGCCTTGCCGTTCAAGGCTCAGTCACACTGCATAACGCCTTTACGCTTCTTCCCTACAAGGAAGCTTAAAGAAATAACGACTATAATTACGTGACCCTTGGAGGACACTATGTCTGAATCTGTACGCGGTAAGTTAGGTAAATTTGCCTTACTCTCCATGACATTTGCAGCGGTATTTAACGTTCGCAACATTGTAAACAACAACATCGAATTGGGATTGAGTTCAGCCCCTATCTTTTTGCTCGCAACTCTTATTTACTTCATTCCATTCGTATTCATCATTGCTGAATTCGTATCCGCAAATAAAAATTCTGAGTCAGGCATGTATGACTGGCTTAAAAAACCGCTAGGCTCAAAAGCTGCCTACCTAGGTTCGTTCCTATATTGGTTCGTAAACCTTTTCTGGTTTGTATCTCTGCTACCAAACGTAATCGCATATGCGTCTTACGCGATGTTGGGCTATGAATACGCCTTCTCGCCAGTCGTGACATCGGCCATCTCGATTGCTCTGTTTGCAGCAGCGACACACATCTCAACCAAAGGCGCGAGCTGGTTAGGTAAAATTGCCGAGATCGTGGCATACGGTGTATTCGCTCTATTTGCAATCTACGTTATCGGTGCACTAATGGCACTCGGCGGCAACCATGAACCAGTAGAACCAATCACGCTTGAAGCAATGACACCGACCATCAACTGGGCAACGCTAGGTATCATGTGTTGGATCTTCCAAGCAGCCGGTGGTGCAGAAACCGCAGCCGCTTACCTAAACGATGTTAAGGGCGGTCACAAGTCTTTCATCAAGGTTATCATTGGTGCGGGTATCGCAATCGGCGCAATGTACGCAGTTGGCTCTCTTCTAGTAAACGTATTCGTTGCTCGTGATGAATTGACCTACGCTGGCGGCATGGTTGAAATCTTCACAGGTATGGCGAACTACTTCGACATTTCACAATCTCTAACGGGTCGCTTCGTCGGTATTATCCTATTCGTTGCTATGTTCGGTTCGATGATGATGTGGACAGCAGCTCCAGTAAAAATTCACTTCTCTGAAATTCCTAAAGGTGTTTACGGCGAGAAGACAACAGAGCTTAACGAACACGGCGTGCCAGTACGTGCTGCTTGGTGGCAGTTCGCGTTTGTATTCGTGATGCTTGTGGTTAACGGCTTCGGCTCTGAATCAGTACAAGACATGATGAACACAGCAATCAACCTAACAGCAGGTACCGCAATGTTACCGCCAATCTTCATCATGGTGGCTTACTTTGTGTTCCGCTTGAAACACGACGACACACCACGTGATTTCCGTATGGGTACTCGAGTTCAAGGTATGGCTGTTGTATCGGTACTTATTGGTATCTTCGTTGTGAGCATGACAGCATCGGCATTCCCGACTGGTGTTGACCTTGTTCAAGCCTTCTTCATCAACGTATTCATGACAGCGGTATTCTCTGGTATTGCATGGTGGTGGATCTCTCGCTTTGAAAAGAAGCAAGCTGGTAAAGAGGCAAAGCTAGCAACAGCTAAGCAATCGTAGCACTCTGCATTACCCCCAACTTTTAAAGCGCCTAGCAAGGCGCTTTTTTTGTTTTAAATCAGATAATTAAATAACAAACCAAAGAAATAAAAACGGCATTCCGTCAAGATTTCAGTTCACGAAAAACACCAATTAATAGGTAATAAAACTCGAATGAAAACAAAGGTAAAACATTAACTAAATTTACTTACCCAAGGTCACATATTTGATCAATTTCGATTAACTTCCCGCCGCTTAATCTTTAATCTTCTTGCTGAAGAGACAAACTAATTCATATAAAAAAAGCGACACAACGCCCCTACAAGCCTTATAAATCGTCGATTATGAAACAAGCAATCTCTTCAATGGACGCCTTAATCTTTAATTCTTTATTTTGGTAATAACTTTACTGAAACGCCAGAGAGAAAAAGCCCAAAGAAGTCCGATCGTAAATCTATAAAAACAACAATGAGCCAACCCTGACAAAACAAAGCGGGTGTTTGCCAAACCAACATAACAATAAAAGTGCGGTCTAGAGCTTCCCTCTCTAGGACCAAGTTATAACGATCATCAACGTGATTCACCGGAGAACATCATGTCCGAAAATAAACGCAGTACGATAGGCAAATTTGCCCTACTGTCTATGACCTTCGCGGCGGTATATAGCTTCAATAACATCATTAATAACAACATCGAGATCGGCCTTTCTTCGGCTCCGATGTTCTTTCTAGCAACCATCTTTTACTTTGTGCCATTTTGTTTGATCGTTGCAGAGTTTGTGTCACTGAATAAAGACTCTGAAGCGGGTGTTTATTCTTGGGTTAAAAGCTCGCTAGGCGGCCGCTGGGCGTTTATATCGGCTTACACATACTGGTTTGTTAACCTGTTCTTCTTCACCTCTCTGCTACCTAGAATCATCGCTTATGCGTCGTATGCGTTCTTAGGTTTTGAATACATATTCACGCCAATGACCACCGCAATTCTAAGTACCATTTTGTTTGCGGTCGCGACTCATATTTCTAACAACGGTGCGAAATTACTGGGCCCTATCACATCACTAACATCATCACTGATGCTGCTACTAACAATGTCTTACATCTTGCTATCTGGTGGTGCTTTGGTAGGCGGTATCGAGCCAGCAGACCCAATCACCATCGAAGCCATGACACCAAGTTTTAACTGGGCGTTCCTTGGTGTAATCACTTGGATCTTCATGGCGGCAGGCGGTGCAGAATCGGTAGCGGTTTACGTTAACGACATCAAAGGCGGTCACAAATCTTTTGTTAAAGTTATCATCATCGCGGGTATCTTCATTGGTGCGCTTTACTCGGTAGGATCTGTGTTAGCAAACGTATTTGTTGCTCGTGAAGAACTTAAATTTACTGGCGGCTCAGTTCAAGTTTTTGAAGGTCTAGCAAGACACTTTGGACTGTCTGAAATCTTGATGAACCGTTTCGTTGGTGTGGTTTCATTCACAGCTATGCTGGGTTCTCTACTGATGTGGACAGCAACACCAGTTAAGATTTTCTTCTCTGAAATCCCTAAAGGCATCTTCGGCGAGAAAACCGTCGCACTTAACAAACAAGGCGTTCCAGAGCGTGCGGCTTGGGTTCAGTTCTTCATCGTAATTCCACTGATGTTCATCCCAACACTGGCGTCGGACACAGTACAAGACTTAATGAGCACCATCATCAATATGACAGCCGCAGCCTCTATGTTGCCACCACTGTTCATCATGATTGCTTACCTGCACCTACGTGTAAAACTTGACCATCTACCTCGTGACTTCCGTATGGGTTCTCGCCGAGTAGGTATCACCGCAGTGTCGATTCTTATCGCTATCTTTACGGTTGGTTTCTTTGCATCAACCTTCCCAACGGGCGCAGACATCATGACCATCATCTTCTACAACGTGGGCGGGATTGTGATCTTCCTTGGCTACGCATGGTGGAAGTACGGTCAATACGAAAAAAGCTTATCTCCAGAAGAGAAGAAACTAGAAGCAAAACCTGAAGCGGCGAATGCTTAGTTTGACCCCACATTCTGATTGAAACTTAAGGCACTCCCATTTGGCGAGTGCCTTTTTATTTGTGGGTACATTTCCACTCAATCCCCCATTTTCACCAAAGCCATTCAAGAAAGAAGATATTCGAGTCAGCAATCTAACCACCCATAAAATGATTCACAACCTGAATACCTGCAACCCCAACCATGCCTCTGCAAATTCAACTTAAAGTCAAAATAAAAACAAGGTAAACATTTACTAAAAATAGATCACACTTTTGACCCTAATTAATTTTAAACATCAAAATTATCATTAATATCGGTTTTGCGATCGTAAGTAACCTGACCAATACGCCTTAAGAGCACCCCATATTAGAAGTCAAGACTGCCTACGAGCCTTCATTTATTAACCCGACATAGAAGTGAATAAAATGAAATTTAGTTTTACTAAAAACACTCTTATTACAAGTTGTATTCTTGCTGCCTTAACTGCTAATGCAAACGCTGAAGAATCAGCGGCAAATCATAGTGACACTCAGCCCCCTGAAGCTGCCTCACAAACTCTATTTAACTTTTATGGTGAGCTTGGTCTAGGTGGTCACGTTGCATTAGAAGGTGATGACAAGGGTCGCTACGCGGACGGTACATACATCGAAGCAGGTCTCGCTATCGAGCATGGCAACTGGTTTGGTCTTGCATATATGGAAGGTTGGACAGTACAAGCCGACGATGAAGGCAATGCATGGGCAACGGGTCATGGTTGGGGTGGCTTTGAAGGTGGTTTTAACCGCTTCTACGCTGGCTACCGCACAGATAACAAAACAGAGTTTATTGTTGGTCGTATGGACTCTTCACTGGATGACGTTCAATGGTGGGGCGATGCAACCGTCGAATACGGTTATGCAATCTCTAACACTCGCGATGTAAACGTAGGGGTCAAAATTCAAAACTTAGAAGGCAAGCTTCGCTACAGCGTTTCTTTCGCTCCTGAGTCTGACTTCTCTGAAGATGACGCTCTTATCCATTTCGGTAAATACGATAGCTTTGCAGACCAATGGAAAGACAAGAACGCCATGGTCAATGGTTACTTACAATATGACCTCACTGATGACCTAACATTAATGGGTGGCGGTGAAGTCCGTAATAACGATGGCGGAGAGCTATTCCTATTGGGTGCTGAATACAAAAATGTTGCTGCACGTGTTTGGCACGATACAGACAAGGGTAACCAAGAGTCTTTCGGTAGTGAGTCTGGCATTCAAACCAGTGCATGGTACGAGGCAGCACAAGGCGTATACCTATCAGCAGCCTACAACTACGCAAACTTCGACGGCGACAACGGTGAAAAAGAAATCACCTCTTACATCAATGCTGGCGTTTGGTACGAATACGGCAACGGCGCATTTGCGACTGCCTTCGATAGCCGCTTTGGCGTAGGCAGCGATACTGAAATCGGCGACGCGCAAGTGTTCGCAATGCAATACTTCTACTGGTAATAACAGGAACTCATCATGAAACTGAATAAATCATTCGCAGCTCTCGCTATCGGTGCAGCACTTGTTGTTACTGGTTGTGCATCAAACTCTGGCTCAGAACAACTGCAAGCTAACGAATTTAAGAATGTTATCGACCGCACTGGCTCACCAGAATACATGCGTGACTACGACTTCGATGACCACCAACGTTTTAACCCATTCTTCGACCTTGGCGCATGGCACGGTCACCTACTACCAGATACTGCTGAAGGTATGGGCGGCTTCCCAGGTACTGCACTGCTTACCGAAGAATACATCAACTTCATGGCTGATAACTTTGACCGCCTAAGCGTGTTCAAAGATGGCAAAAAAGTGGCTTTCACCATGGAAGCTTACAGCCTGCCGGGCGCATTAGTTCAGACGCTGAAAGCTGACGATGTGACAGTAGAGATGACGATGCGTTTTGTTTCTAACCGTACCTCTCTGCTAGAAACGAAAATCACCACTGACTCGCCAGTTGAGTTAGTGTGGGACGGTGAACTGCTTGAAAAAACACACGCGAAAGAAGGCGTAGCGCAAACTGATAAAACTATTGCGGAAACCTACCCTGAATACAACCGCCAAATCGTTGCAACCGACGATGGTTTAAAGGTGACTTTCGGTAAAGTACGTTCAACGTGGGATCTACTAACCTCAGGTGAGTCTGAGTACCAAGTTCATAAGTCTATTCCAACCCAAACCAAGATCGATGGCCTAACGTTTACTTCAACCGCAAGCATTGAAGAATCAACCACCATCTACACCACATACTCGCACGTGTTAACGGCAGAAGAAGCACAAGCGGAACAGCCTGAAATCAAAAAGATCATGGCAAACCCTACCGACTTTTTAGCTGCGTCTGCAGAACGTTGGGAAGGCTATCTTGAGATGGGTTTAACCAACCCGAACGCAACGCCTGAGCAAGAACGAGTTGCGGTTAAAGCGATGGAAACATTAAACGGTAACTGGCGTGGTGCGGCAGGTGCAATGGAGTTTGATTCAGTTACACCATCAGTAACGGCGCGTTGGTTCTCGGGCAACCAAACTTGGCCGTGGGACACGTGGAAACAAGCTTACGCAATGGCTCACTTCAACCCAGATGTGGCGAAAGACAACATCCGCGCGATGTTCGCTTACCAGATTCAGGCTGACGATGCCGTTCGCCCATGGGATGAAGGCTACGTGCCAGATCTATTGGCTTACAACCTAAGCCCAGAACGCGGCGGCGACGGTGGTAACTGGAACGAACGTAATACCAAACCAAGCTTAGCGGCTTGGGCGGTAATGGAGGTCTACAAGACCACCAGCGATGAAGCTTGGCTTGAAGAGATGTATCCAAAGCTAGTGGCATACCATGATTGGTGGCTACGCAACCGTGATAACAACGGCAACGGTGTTCCAGAATATGGCGCAGCGCGCGACAAAGCACACAACACACCTGAAGGCGAAATGTACTTCACCGTGGTTCGTGGCGACAAACATGAAACCGTCGTAGGCCAAGCAGCACTAGATAAAGTCGTCGCTGAAGGTAACTACGATTACATCGAAAGCCCAGCTCAAACGGCAGCGTCTTGGGAATCAGGTCGTGATGATGCAGCCGCTTTTGGTTTCATCGATAAAGATCAGCTAGACGCATACGTTGCTAACGGCGGCAAGCGCAGTGATTGGGATGTTGAGTTCGCTCAAAACCGCGCTGAAGACGGCACACTACTAGGCTACTCACTGCTGCAAGAGTCGGTTGACCAAGCAAGCTACATGTACAGCGATAACAAGTACCTAGCGGAAATGGCTGACATTTTGGGCAAAGATGCCGAAGCGAAAGAGTTCCGTGAAAAAGCTGAACATCTATCGAACTACATCAACACTTGTATGTTCGATGAGAGCACAAACTTCTTCTACGACATTCGCATTGAAGACAAACCATTGGCGAACGGCTGTGCGGGTAAACCGATTGTAGAGCGAGGCAAAGGCCCTGAAGGTTGGTCACCACTGTTCAACGGTGCAGCGACTCAAGATCACGCTGATGCTGTTGTCTCAGTGATGAAAGATACCTCTGAGTTCAACACCTACGTTCCATTGGGTACTGCAGCACTATCGAGCCCAGCATTTGGCCCAGATATTTACTGGCGTGGACGTGTATGGGTAGATCAGTTCTACTTCGGCCTAAAAGGCATGGACAGCTACGGCTACCGTGACGATGCGATTGAAATGGCAGGTGCATTCTTCGACCATGCTGATGGTTTGGTACAAGACGGGCCAATTCGTGAGAACTACAACCCATTGAACGGTGAACAACAAGGCGCACCAAACTTCTCTTGGAGTGCGGCTCACCTATACATGCTGTACAACGATTTCTTTACCGACGCAGAGTAAACCAAATCTATACCTGTCTTCTGAAATTCAATGAAAAGATAACCTCATAAATTTCAGGCTTTGGCACTCAGTATCTCGCTGAGTGCCTTTTTTACACCTGAAGCCAAATAATCGAACAAACAAGTTCTTAAACTATTTGGCCTACTATGATCCTTTTACTCTGTTCGCTGTACTCCGCAAGCACAGACAAGCTTTTATTCACTAAAAACAAAGAGTACTCTTGCTATAAAACTCCGCTCAAAAATTTTATCACTCACACAGAAACATTGGGCTCTGAAGACTTATTCGAATTTTATTTATCCTTATTAGTCTTCCGGACATTAATTTGATATGCGTTTATTAAATAATCGCTAAACTATAGTGTCGCCTACCCCTTTTTTGAGAAAACCTAAATGCCTAATGCTGGTTCCACCCTAAATAAACGTATGGGAATCGTTGCGCTCACCTGGCCAATTTTTATCGAAGTTCTTCTAAGAACTGCACTCAACACCAGTGATGTCTTCATGTTATCGGGATACTCAGACAAAGCAGTGTCTGCCGTTGGTGTTATTTCTCAGATATCCTTTTTTCTGATCATTGTCTCGACCATGGTCAGCAGTGGTACGGGGATTTTAATCGCGCAATACAACGGTGCCTCTCGCACTCAAGAGAGCGCTCACGTGGGTGTAGCGAGCATCATTCTGGCCATTATTGCCGGTGTGCTACTGAGTGTTATTGCAGTTCTTGTTGCTGAATATTTTATCCCGCTCTATCAACTCGAGCCTCAAGTCGAACAGTACGCGCAAGAATACCTGTTCATCAGTGGTGCTCTCACTTTCAATGTAACCATAGGTGTGGTTCTCACCACAATTCTAAGAAGCCATGGCTATTCAAAGTCACCGATGGTGATCAACATGATTGCAGGTGTCATCAATGTAATCGGTAACTACTGTGCCCTATATCAACCTTTTGGTTTGCCTGTATACGGCGTGCAAGGGGTTGCGACCGCGACCGTAATTAGCCAAGTGATCGGGATGTTGATCTTGATTGGTGTGGTTAGAAGCAAAGGCATTGACCTACCAGTGAAGCAGTTTAAATCTGTGCCTAAAGCCATCTATCAAAAAATCATTAAGATCGGCTCGATGAACGCAGGAGAAGTGCTCTCTTATAATATGGCTCAGATCAGCATTACCTTCTTTGTCGTGCAGATGGGTACGTCTTCACTGGCTGCGTTTACTTACGCACAAAACATCGCTCGCCTCTCTTTTGCATTTGCACTGGCAATTGGTCAAGGTAGCCAAATCCAAACTGGTTATTACATTGGTAAGGGCTGGATCGACGAGATTACCAACCGCGTGCAACGTTACTTTGTGGTTGGTTTTATCGCTTCAACGACGATTACCAGCATTGTTTATGTGTTCCGTTTCGACATTCTCGATCTGTTCACGCAAGATCCAGAGATCATTGCGCTGGCTGCCGCACTGATTGCGGGCTCCATCATTCTTGAGGCTGGCCGAGTATTTAACCTGATCTTTATCTCTTGTCTAAAGGCAGCTGGCGACATTAAATTCCCGATCAAAATGGGCATTCTCAGCATGTGGGGCATTGGGGTTGCCATGAGCTATTTACTTGGTGTGCATTGGGGGTATGGGGTATTTGGCGCTTGGATGGCAATCGCGATGGACGAGTGGTTCCGTGGAGTCATCATGGCTTATCGCTGGCGAGCGAAGAAATGGACTCGATTCTCTTTTTAGGTTGTTGTTGATACGCCTAAATTTATCTCGACCAAAAGAGAAAAGCGCTAGGGGGAGCTAGCGCTTTTAAGACCAACTAAGTCCGTTTAGCCTGGCAGTTTTTTCAGCTACATCATGAGGATATAACCATTCTTTTACTTAGGTAAATCAAAAAGTCTATTCTTTACGACTGCTTTAAGTCGTAAATTAAGTATAGTCGGGTTCTTATAATAAGCCGGATTTTTCTCAAGTTAATTCATATAAAATTGGCAACTAACCGGCACGATAAACTATTCGGAAACCACAGATGAGACCGTATTAGTAATCAATTTTCTAAGTAGCTTATTTTTATCATCTAAATGCTTAGCTTTCCTATAAACAAGCTGGATATCAAAATCTGGAACATCAATCGGTGGTTTCACAGCCAACAAGGTTTCTTCACTATCAATATCCTTACGCGCGACAAGCTTGGGAACAATACAAAGTAATTCTCTACCACGAATGAGCCGTTTTACTGTTAAAAAGTTACTGGAAGCTACAGCCACTTTCCGGCTAAGTCCTAATTCAGCCAAACGAATATCAACTCCCGTTGTTAAAGCTCCGGCAGGAGAAACGAGTGCGTGCTCGACAGCAACAAATTGTTCTAGCGACATCGGGTCGTCAATAGATAGAATCGATTGATCAAGTAAACAAACATGCTGCTCCGTATACAAATGCTTTGTTCGATATTGCTTTGGTACCTCACCAAAGCTGCCTATCGTCATATCAAGCTTGGCATCTTCAAAGACTTGCTGGTAGTTACTCCGGTTTACATTGAACAACGCTACTTGGGAGTAAGGAGAGGATTGCTTAATAAGATCAAACAATATTGGAGCGAACATCTGCTCGGCATAATCAGTGAGACCTATCTTCCAAGTCCCTTTATAAGTCTCTGCATCAAACGATTTAGACAGCAGTACCTCTGACTGGATGGTATTTAGTAGTGCTTCGACGGTACTGGATAATTCGATGGCTCGGTCTGTCGCCTCCATCTTGCTACCCACACGCTCAAACAAAGGGTCATCAAACAACTTCCGGAGCCTTTGTAAGCTATGACTCATCGCGGATTGGCTGATATAACAGCGTTCAGCGGCCTTGCTAACGCTGTTGGTTTTATACAACGCCTGCAGTGCAATCAACAAGTTAAGGTCAATCCCTTTCCAGTTAAAATCAGCCATAAAACAAAACCCATATCATTCATAATTATAATTAAAACAATTAATTTGAATCATAGTTCAACTCCACCTAAATTACGCTAAACATTTATCTGGAATCGATCATGCTTTCAATTTTTAAAACCTTTTTCTGGCTTGGCTGGATTAGCTTCGGTGGACCTGCAGCACACATTGGCTACTTCCGTAAGACATTTGTTGAGAAACTGAATTGGTTGTCCGACGAAGAGTACGGGCAAATTGTCGCCCTCAGTCAATTTCTTCCGGGCCCAGGCTCAAGTCAAGTTGGCTTCGCTGTCGGATACAAAAAAGGTGGCTTAACTGGTGCGATTGCAGCATTTGTGGGGTTCACTTCTCCATCTGTCATTCTAATGCTGATATTGGCTCTAGTGAGTAACCAGTTGTTGGAAGCTCCGCTGTTCATCTCAATCATTCACGGGCTTAAATTACTTGCCGTTGTGGTTGTTGCTGATGCCACTTTCGGTATGTACAAAAACTTTTGCCAATCGAAAATCGCAACCGCGCTGTGTGTCATTACCGCCATTATTTTGCTTTTGATTCCAGGGATCTGGCCTCAAGTGTTGGTTCTAATATTTGCAGCTATGGTTGGCAGTAAGTTCTTAACCTCACAAGAGCTAAAAACGATACCTTCAACACAAAAAATATCGGTAACGCCTCTCGTGATTTTTGTTGCTTTACTGGTTGGCGTGCCTCTATTCAGTGCTTACTCTCAAGGCATTGAAGTGTTTGGCCTGTTCTATCAAGCAGGCAGCCTAGTATTTGGTGGCGGCCATGTGGTACTTCCGCTGCTACAAAATGGTATTGGCGACCAACTGTCTCAAGATGCCTTCCTAACAGGTTATGCAGCGGCGCAAGCAGTACCAGGCCCGATGTTTACGTTAGCCACTTATCTAGGTTATGTGTTGATGCCATCAGCACCGATCACCGGCGCCCTACTCGCAACGATTGCTGTGTTCTTACCGGGCTTCTTATTGCTACTGGGTGTACTGAAGAACTGGCAGGCGATTGCAAGCAAACCTTTAGTGGCCGGGGCACTTACAGGTGTGAATGCGGCGGTTGTAGGTTTGTTATTGGCAGCGCTATATCAACCCATCTTCACAAGTGCAGTGAGTAGTGGCTTAGATTTCGCTCTGATCATTGTAGGTGTGTGGTTATTGAAAACCGTGAAGCTACCTATTGTTGGATTGGTAGGGTTGTTCATGGTCTTTGGCGCAATGACAGAACTGGCGGTCTAATAGGTTTAAGGTAAGAAGTAAGCGAATCGCTTGCTTCTTACTTTCGTCTTTCATAATTTAATCTACCTAGCACCCGCTATATAATTAGTAATTCCATCTCAAAGCTCATGCTCTCGAGTATTGATCTCTTAGCCAAATATCTCAGCTAAGTCATTCATCGTCCTTAAATCTTAAAATAGAGAGTATTCTCATCTCTCGCCTACCTCGTGATACGTTATCGAGTATCAAACCGCAGAAAAAAGACATCACCGCGATCAAAGCTATTGAGCTAGACAAAACAGCGGTAGGTAGCCTTTCAACCAACCCAGTATCAACAAAATCAACAATGACGGGGATACCCAAGATCAATGAAATAAGACCAAGCAATATCGAGAGTACTCCAAAGAAAAACATCGGTTTCACGTCTCTCAGTAGGAATAAAATAAAGTTAAAAATTTTAATGCCATCACTCAAGGTGTTTAGCTTGCTAGAAGTACCTTCCGGTCTAGATTGGTATTGAGTCGAAACTTCTTTGATAGACATATTATGATGCAGCGCATGCACGGTAAGCTCTGTTTCTATTTGGAAGCCATCGCTGAAGATAGGTGCGGTTTTGACAAATCTATGACTCATAATTCGATAACCAGAAAACACATCATTCAACTGAGCATTGAATGCTAGGTTAATCAATGATGAAAACATCTTATTGCCGAGGATATGTCCTTTGGGGTAAGCGATTGAAGTTCGCTCTCGGCTTCCAATGATCATATCAAGCTTTTCAGTCTTTAATTGCTCGATCAACGCTGGACATACTGACGCGTCATAAGTGTCATCACCATCAGCCATCACATAGATATCAGCGTCGATATCAGAGAACATCCGCCTCACGACCTCTCCTTTACCTTGGCGAGGCTCATGTCGCACAATCGCCCCAGCTTGTAACGCCTCGTTGACCGTGTTGTCAGTTGAATTGTTGTCGTAAACATAAATAGATGCATCAGGTAAGGCTTGTTGAAAAGACGTAACCGTTTCGCCAATGGCTCCGGCTTCGTTATAACATGGGAGTAATATCGCGACTTTCTGTTTATTCATGCTCACTCCTTACTTTAAAAACTCGATAACCATCCTCAATTCCATCATATGTAACGTCTAACCAAGCCGGAATATTATCCCCATGAAGTCTTCTAACTAAAGAGTCTTCGCTTCCAGAATCCTTTAGGAGAGTTAAATGAGGGTCATTACCGATCAATATATAATCAACCTTTTTATCGACTATTTTGTTTCTTGCTAGAAGCATGTCCTCTTCTAACATCACTTCGATTAAAAATCGGTTACCCACAATATTTCTATGATAAGGCGCGGCGATTATACTGTTGTTCGTTTTAGCCAATACAGGTGCGCCCGTTTCTATTCCTGAAAGAATTGTATGAGAGTTGATACCGTTATCTTTTAGCACCTTAAAGATGACCGATAACTTATCGGTCTCATCAAGTTTGGTAGTCACTTCCTCTTCTGGAGACAAAGCGAGAATGACAAACGCTAATGCCAATGGAGCACCTGAGATAATAACCAGCACTTTCAGTAGTGAATACCTAACGTATTCAGACACCTTAATAACAAAATATGCTTGGAAAGGTGCCGCTAAAACAAAACACAACCTCATTACCCTAATCTGCCAAAACATCGCAAGGGCTAGATTAAACATAAAAATGAGGTACAAGATTGCACAGTGCGGGTTTTTATTTCGAAAGAATGGATACAACATTGCGGGAACTAATAGCAACAAATAATTATCCACTGAAAAAAAACCATTCATTGCTATGTATGTTGCGACAGATTTAGCTTCTGCAACTTGATCAAGCCAATACAATTTTAGTATCGGTGGGTAATCAATAAACAAAGCACTAGTCAGTGAGGGGTAAATAATAACAACCGGAAATAAACACAACAAACCAAGAAAAATAAACAATAAAAATCTTTGAGTTGAATTTTTTCTATTATTAGCCAATCGATTGTAAGCATTGACAAACACCCAACCACTAAAAAAAAGAAGGATGATAATAAATGAGACCTCATCATATTTAAAAGAAAAGAACTCATCATAAGGCCTATTTAATAAAACAGCAAAAGTTCCAAAAATCGAACAAGTTACATATAGCTTAGAGACATAACTAAACCACTCGTCACGAACGAAGCAGTAATACACAGTATAAATAATTAAGAAAATCATAAACAACAAAACATTATCCATCCCAGTCCATAGAGATAGAGACAGGAAAACGGCCTGAGCATACACTCGCCATGATTGTCTTAGGTTGTTGATAGAAGTCGGGGTTACTGATAAGAAGAGCGTGGCCAAAATAAGTTGAATATTATGATGGTCAATAGAACCAGGTAAGAAGTGTATTATTGCAGGAGAAAAAATAGCAAACATCGTGCTGATAAAGCGGTACTTAGCGCCTAAGAAACGTTCGCATAAGTAAAAGCACGATAATGCGAAGAACAATAAATAAAGCAAAGGGACAATAGAAATCGAGATAGCATAAGCAAGGCTATCACCAACCATAAATATCAATGGGAAAGCGACCAAAGAGAGCATTAGATCAGGAAATCGAGACCAATGAATAATAACACCGTCATCGGCATTAAAGTTACTCATTGGCTCTAGGTACCAATGGCCATTCCTCATCCACTCCTGAAACTGAACAAAACGCATATAATCGTCATTGTCATTCAGGTTGAGTATTGAAATGCTTTCCCACTTATAAATAAATATCAAAATGGCACATACGAACCAAATTACAGAAATAGCTATGATGTCTTTGTTAAAATTATCACTTTTAGGCAATATGAATATCCTTTTCATTAAGCCAAATTCAAATCACTATTGTTCCATCTCTCTCACTTCCGCTAGTGCTCTGTTTAAGTTTTCATTTGCTACTTTGTAGTAAGATGATTTTTTATCGATAGCTTGTTGTAAATATGGAACCGCCTGATCAGGTTTTCCTTGTAAGATCAGGAAGTAGCCAACGTTATTCAACGCTTCTGGGGCGTCCATATGCCTCATGAACACGTTAGTGGCCTTTTTTATATCCCCAGAGGCTAAATAAATAAGTGCTAGATTATTCTGAGCTTTTTCATTATTCGGTTCTAACTCTAAGGCTGAACGCGTGTATTGATACGCTTCCTTGTAGTTACCATACATGTAGTGGGAGTAGCCCATATTCAACAAAGCTTTGACTGAGCTTTTATCTATCGTTAGTGACTTTTTGAAGTACTCTTGTGCGATCTGATGCTTTCCGTCAACATCTTCCAATACACCAATCCCCATATAAGCTAATGCTGGAGACATGCTGTCTACCTTCAAACTGGCCACTTCACTTTGGCTCAACGCTTGGTAATTTTGGATTGTTTCACTACTTTTTAAACGAACTTGGTCTGAATTTATCGCTTTAAAGAAATAGCTTCGACCTTCATCTTTACGGCGTTGCTTTGTATACAAAACACCTAACTGCTCCAATACTTCGGTGTGGGCTGGGTTAAAGTCTAGCGCAGCTAGGTAAGCTTTCTCGGCCAACGCATAATTACCACGAGACGAATGTATTTGGCCAATAGTGAACAAGGTTTTATCGTGAAACTCTTTTTCAGGGAAGGACAAGGAACGTATATATTCATATAAGGCCAAGTCTATATTGTTGTCTCGCAGAGCAATGTCACCGCGCATAATTGCTTCTTTTTCATTTAGCGGTGGATCATCACTAGTCAAAGAATCGATTGGTTTACCAGAGTACAATTCTGCATCAAATTGATTAGTCGGTTCATCCGAAGAAGCACAACCAAGAAGCAAAATTGGCAATAGTAGTAGAAGAAACTTATTGTATAACATCATAAACTTGCTCCCGGCGCAGTTAATGCGTCCATTACGATCAATAGTCCTGGGCCAAGTGCGACAATGAAAAAGCAAGGCCAAATAAATATCAACATTGGGAATAACATTTTGGTCGGTATTTTCGCCGCAATTTCTTCAGCGGCTTGCTGACGTTTATCTCTAAAGTCTTCAGTATAATCACGGAGTGTTTGCGCTAAACTCCCCCCCATTCTCGATGCATGAGAAAGCAAAGAAACCAAACCTTCCAACTCGACTAAACCAGTTCGTTCGATAAGCTGCCTAAGCGCATCAGGCATAGTGACGCCCGCTTGAATTTTAGCAAATACAGTCTCTAGTTCATCCGCAAGTTCAGGTTGAGAGACATAGAGCTCAGACGCTACGCGCCCAAGAGCGGCATTAAAACCAAGCCCAGATTCGGTACACACAACAAGAAGATCAAGCGCATCAGGAACACCGTTTCTGATTTTTTTCTGACGCTCTTTTTGTAACTTACTCAGAATAATATTTGGCGTGAATGTTCCGAGAAAAACACAGGTCATGATGAGTAAATTATTGTAGTCTCCGCCCAGCGCTATGTAATAAACCATAAAAGCCGCGACGATGCCTATTAAGCTAGATAAAACCTTCAATGCATAAAAAACCGATAATGCACTCTTCTCATGGAATCCAGCATGCATCAATTTTTCTGAGTAAGTTTCATTATCCTTTTTGTTACCTTTACTTATAAAAGGGCTTAATGATTCAAGCGTATTTGAGAAATCATAGGGTTTGCGGCCGCCAACACTTCCCTCTTCAGATATTTGTCTTAGCTTCTTGTCTAAAGGAGATCGAGCACCTAAAAACAGAAACCCAACAGTCAATGTTAACAAGACAGTAGTGAGCAAAATCATCGCATAAATAACCACCTGAGAGCTGATCCCAAACTCTTCTAACATCTGCTTCCAGACTTCAATATTGAGTAGTTCCATAAGTTAAATCTCTATGCTAATGATCTTTTTAATCCACAAGGCCCCGATGGCCAAAAGAACAATACCGACACTGACCATCGATAAACCGCGCGGATCTTTATAAAGTGGCTCGATATACTCGGGACTAGCCACCCGTAATGCGAAAAACAAACCAAAAGGGGATAACGTTAAGATCCATGCTGATAAGCGACTTTCAGCAGAGAGTGTTTTTACCTTCCTTTCCAGTTTAAAACGCGCTCTAAGTACTTCAGATACCTTTTGCAGGTTCTCAGATAAGTTCCCCCCAGTCTCTTTTTGCAACATTACGGCACTGGAAAAAGCCAGCATTGATACGGTGGGGACTCGTTCTGTCATCTGTAAAATCGCTAGACGTAAATCATAACCATAATTAAGTAAATTATAGGTGTTCTTAAATTCAGTACCTATTGGGTCAGGAAGCTCTTCGCCAACCTCATTAAATGATTGAACGAGCGGTTGTCCTGCTTGTAAGGCACGTCGAATAATATCCAACGCCTCAGGAAGTTGCTCTTCAAATCGAGCCATTCGGTAAGTCACTCGGTTTTGCACAAACAAGTAAGCAATGACCCAAACGAAAATGAATGCCGCTACACTTATGAACCACACTTGGTTAGTCATTATCGATATCAATGAGAGCAATACAGCACAAAGAGAAATAATCAGTAAGAATCGGCTTAAAGCCACTTTCATACCTGCGAGTTCCAACATTTTTTTCAAGCCCGCGAAAAAAGAGATAACGATGAGCTTACGGTCCAGCGGGGAGAGTTCTTTGTTATAGTGCTCTTTGAGTAATGACAAACTCTCTGCATCGATATTACGTTGCGTCTCTTTTAAGCGACGAGACAACTCTTTATGCTTCGCTTTCTTACCAGCAGCAGGTAACAACAACGCTTGGGAAATAAAAAGCACTGCGATAAACAATAGGCCTAATGAAACGCTTACATTGTCCATAATCTCTCCTTAACCTTTGGTCTCACTAAAGAGCTCGAAAGGCAGATCGAGTCCCCGTTTGACTAACTGGTCATGGTATTGAGGCACAACTCCCGTTGCCGTGAAATAACCGATAATATTGCCATCTTCATCAATACCTTTACGCTGAAAACGGAAAATTTCCGACATAGTAATGACCTCACCTTCCATGCCGTTGATCTCTTGGATACTCACCATACGACGCTTACCATCTTCTTGGCGTTCCATTTGAACAACAAGGTGGATAGCCGAAGCTATTTGCGCTCGTAAGTTTTTGGTTGATATGTTCCACCCAGCCATCGAAAACATGTTTTCGACACGACTCAAGGCATCACGGGGGGTATTTGCGTGAATGGTGGCAAGTGAACCATCATGACCCGTGTTCATCGCCGCTAGCATGTCAACGGCTTCGCTACCACGTACCTCCCCGACCACGATTCGATCAGGTCGCATACGTAAGGTATTTTTAACCAATTCGCGCTGGCTAATTTCTCCCTTCCCTTCAAGGTTGGCAGGGCGGGTTTCTAAACGAATTACATGAGGTTGTTGAAGTTGTAATTCCGCCGAGTCTTCTATGGTAATAATTCGTTGATCTCGAGGAATAAAGCCAGAAAAAATATTCAGTGTTGTCGTTTTACCAGAGCCAGTCCCTCCGGAGATTAAGATATTTAATTCACCTTTAACCGCAGCTTCGACAAACTTAGCCATCTGAGGAGACACTGAGTCATAGTCAATCAAGTTATCCATAGTCAAACGGTCAACAGCAAAACGACGGATAGAAACGGAAGGACCATCAAGTGCGAGAGGCGGGATAATTGCGTTAACACGTGAACCATCAACTAAGCGCGCATCTACCATAGGTGACGCTTCATCTATACGACGCCCTACTTGGCTTACGATGCGGTCGATAATGTTTCTCAGATGGCGGTCATCAAGAAAAGTATAGGGCGTTTTTTCGAGTTTACCTCTTCGCTCAACATAAACACTTTTAGGGCCGTTGACCAATATATCTGACACGGTTTGATCGGCTAATAGAGGCTCTAGCGGACCAAGGCCAAAAACCTCATCTTCTATCTGCTTGATAACCCGCTTGCGCCCTTCCGCACTCAATGCATGGCTACCATCTTCAGCCATTAACTGTACGATGGCTTCGTGTAAATCGAGCTTAGCGCGCTCTTTCTCCAAGCTAGAAAGTAACCCTAAATCTAGAGTCTCCAGCAGCTGCTTATGAAAGAAGTGTTTGATTGATAGCTCCTGCTCTAAAACCTTTCGAGCCTCATCAATCGCCTTCTCCTTTTCAACGCTCGCTTCCGTATTTCGAGAGTGACTAGACGCCTCAACATTAGATAAACGGTCAACAGGATTGGCACCTTCTGAATCATGCGAAATCTGTTCTACTTTTTTTTCAAACTCTGGATTTACATTTTTTCGTTTAAAGAACATCACAATCCCTCGTGTTTACTTTTCATCAACCCATTATGAAAACAACTTTTTTAGCCACCCTTTCTCTTCCTGTTCTGGTGGTGATAGAACATGAGACAAATCGATGATAGAGCGAGTAATAGAGCTTTTCTTTCTCGACTGAACTAACGGCTGCCCCAAGTTGGCACTCTCCAGCGCAACTTTAAAATCGTTAGGCATAAGATGGATATTGTGATTACCCACCGCCTGCTCTACATCTTTTAACTTAATTGAATGTCGCTTTTCATAACGGTTGAGAATGACCTCTATTGAGTCACTTTGTAAGCCATACTCAAACTTCAGAGACTTAATTAGTCGACTTGTGTTTTTTACTGACACTAGGCTCTGTTGTAAAACCAAAAGTACTTTCGTCGCAGGTGATATTGCTGATGCAAACACGTGGTCTAAGCCTCTAGACAGGTCAATGATCACATAAGGGTAAAAACGACGCAGAATTGGAAGTAATCTGCCAATTTTCTGAGCCTGTTCGAAATCATCTGCGTTATTTTCATGCTTAAAGCTTAGAACATGCAGACCCGATTCATGTTTATTTACCAATGACCCCAAAGACATTTCATCCAAATCATTAGAACTGTTGATCGCATCCGAAACACTATAAGTGGGGGTTATGTTCAAATAATCAGGTATCACGCCAAATTGAAGATCGATATCGAGTAAAAGTACTTCGTTAGGATGTTGTGTGGCCATCTCAATGGCAGTATTTAACGCTAAGGTGGTTGCTCCCATCCCTCCTTTGGTGTTCAAAAACAAGATAAACTCTCCGTAACTGGAGTTCTCAAGCTTTTCAGAGGCCGTTTTCTTCAAGAGTGGCAGTAGGTCCGATAGGGTCACATTGTGAGACAAAAAATCTGAAGCACCCAAACGCAGTGCGATTTTTAGTGACCCATTATCACTTTCATCACCGAGTACGACTAAAGACAAATCCTTATCTTCTAGCGATAAGTCGTACCCCTGGAGCTCAACCATTTTTTGAGCCCAATTTCCATTAGCTTCTACAAAAATTAGTTCCGGCACATCCGCATTTTTTAAGTACTCCTCACTCATTGCCGCGAGAGAAAATGACGTCACATGCACATTTCGACACTTCTTTAACTCGTGGTTCATATGTGAAAGAAAACCTTCTGAGCTATAGATCAGCCAAACCTTTAGATTTGTTTTTAAACGCGTCATATCCTTATCACTTTCATTCGGCGTTATTTTGATCGCTTCCCCCATATATTCATCTCCTTTTAAATAACCGCTTATGGGCATCTATTCCATATGTTAGTGCTAGTTTCAGTCTCAGGCCTCACCACACCCAAACTTTCTGCTGGTAATATTGTTTCAAACGCAGGGGCTGCAAGAAATCCATTATTTCCTAGAAAGCTTAGGTTACTGATTAACTGAATGCCATAACCCGTAGCCCTAGCGCGCACAAATTTAATGGTGCCAAAGTTCGCTTCAAAATCAGAAGCAACCTCTACCCCGCTCGCGTCTAAGTAAGCTACTTCTAAATTCGCATTAGTAAACCCAACAAGAGGAATATCATTCACCACCATTCCCGCAATATTATCTCTATCAAGTACGTAACAGACTGTCGCTAACCTAGCGGCCTTCCTAGTCGCCTCACTGACCATTTGCAGCGAAAATATATAGGCACCCAACGCTAAAATGAGAAAGAGCAGTAGAAAAATTAACGATGAGACTAAAGTGAATTCAATGATGGCAAGCCCTTTGACACGTCCTTTAAACCTTTTCATCACAGTACCCTCATCACCGAAGTGACACTTAACGGAATAGAAAAACTTGTGGCAGATAAAGGAATAGACAAAAACAACGGCACATAGTCATATGTCACGCTGACTCGTACATAGCTGTCAATAGAGGGTGGTGTTACCGTTACATCTGATGTCGTCAATGTAGATAACACTGCCGTCCCCACGCTGCTCTGGCCATAAACCACCACATTTTGAATCTCCAACGTTGGGGCAATAGTGCCACCTTTGGTATCGTAAACCTCACTAACAGCATATCGTGCGCCATTTTGTACAGATTTAGAGATAACATTGTAGTGAATCAGAATATTGCCAAGCTCGATCACCAAACCCAAAAAAAACAGCAATACAGGGGTTGCAATGACCATCTCTACGGCAGCAAACCCCTGTTGAAATTGATTAGATTGCTTCATGATCACGACTCCCCACTATCAGGATCCTTATACAAAACAATCTTGTAAGCTCCTTCGGTTGTCGACTGATTACTACCAGAGCCACCAGTGACACTGCAAGAATGTATAAACTCACCAAAAACGGCGGGTGTACCTGAGTTGTTAGTTGGTGCTTTTTGCAACAAGAAAAAGCAGCCAATTTTATTCACTGTGAAGTCGGTAGAGCCGCCACTTTTACCCGAGCAGTCCACCATAGGTATAGGTAAAATACGACGCCAAGCAACACCATTAGATGCGCACCCAGAACCGCCACTTGCTATACAAGCATTGGTATCTAACTTATATTGAGCGTAATCGTAGCTATCATCGAAAGTGATCTCTCCGGTATTGGCATCAATCGTTATTTCATTGGTAGGTTCTGTGGTCACATAATCTGAAGGGTAATCAGATGCCGATAATCCACCGCCATAATCACCAAAACGAGTATTTAAGCCATCACCTGTCGGACCAACCGTGCCGCCAGGTTTGGTTGTGATATCTTCACCAATTTTAACTGGCTGATCGTAACTACCACCTAAGCCTTCTTTGATTGTTTTACCACCAGAACCAAAGTCCAGCAGGTGATAATTACCATTACCCATTTCAGATAGGCTACTATCTCCAACCTTTAAGGCGTGAACGGTTCCAACTTCATAACCGAACACATTGGTTATCTCTTCACCGGTTTCGTCATGATAACCATCTTCATTAACATCATTATCAGAAGTACCATCACCAATACACACTCCAATGGGTACAATATTGTTATAGGCCAGACCTGAACTAGGACCTGCAACAGCACTTGCCGATACCACTTTTTCAAGACCAAATAGATGGATGAAAAACTCATCCATCTCTAGTGCATCCACGCGAACACGCACATAAACATCATCAGTTGCACCGAACGTCGCCGTGCCTGTAAAATCCTGTGGATCATTCGAATAAGCAATACTTATAGAAGCGGTCGAGAAATCAATTTCTTGGTTCCCGGTTGAAGCCGCCATGGCATTAAGTGCCGTACCCACTTCTGCGTCTACAGCGTCTTTATCTTTACTATTGTCTAATATGGTTGCGGCAGCCAACGCTGCAGAATCGACTGCATTTTGTAAGCGCGTTTTATTCACGACCATATGGTTTATGTCTACAGCTAGCGCTGAGACAGCTAGAAAAACCAACAAGGCAGCAGTAATCATCACCGCAACTAAGCCTTGTTGTTTTTTCGGGCTTTGTGATACTCGATACAACATGTGAGTACCTCCAGATTTAGTTAAAATCTTCTAAGATCTGGCTACTACTTCCAGACAGATCATTTTCACCTCTGCCAACATATCTGTCGTAACCAGTCTGCATCCGCTCCCCTGTACCATCAGGTACTTCGAGTAAATTCTCTTGGGTCGCATTAGGGTTATACGTTTGCTCTGTTTTGACTAGTGCTACCGAGTGCCCTAAACGAGCATCATTTGCACAGCCAACCAACACCATCACGAGAAAGACCATCATTATTCTAATCATATCTATCTCCTTATAAATCATGCCCAAATGAGCCTTCACTACCACCATCGGTCGGTGATATATCCTGTGACGCTTGAGACTGTTCTGAATCAGATTCAGACGGTTCAGCTATATAAGCGCTTCGACCCAATAAGTAATATTCCAAGTCATTAGGATCAACAAAAGCATCGGTTGGTAACGTCACTTTCGTTCGATCAATAGGTTTAGCGAGTCGAGGAGTTACAAGAATAACGAGCTCTGTTTCACCAGATACATACTCTTGGCTATTGAAAAGCTGACCTAAAATCGGCACATCGCCAAAGCCTGGCATCTTGTTACTGATGTCCCTAACATTCTCACTCAGCAACCCCGCAATACCGATAGTTTGACCGTCGGCTAACTCAAGCGTCGATGACGCACTTCTTCGTGTAATCGGAGGGATAAAGTAAGTCGCATTGGTAGTACCAGGATCAATCGTTAACGAGCTACTATTGGCAATTTCACTGACATCAACCGCTAAGTTTAGGTTGATTTTTTTGTCACTGAGCACGGTTGGGATGAACTTTAAACCTACACCATACTCTTTGTACTCAATCGTAATACCATCCTCATCAGGCACTGGAATTGGAAATTCCCCACCAGCTAAAAACTCAGCCTTAGAACCACTTAATGCGGTTAAATTCGGTTCAGCCAATACCTTAGCGACCCCGTTTTGTTTTGCTACGTCCAGTGCGAAAGTAAACAATGTATTACTATCAATGAATGACCCTAATATGCCGTAGTCCGTCGACGTAGGAATATTGAAGATAGGCGTTGCTCCTAATACTCCTGCAGGTACGGAAGACGCGCCCCAAGAAAAGTCAGACCCACTGGTTTGGAAGAAGTGGAAGTTTGCATCAAACTTTCTTACCAAGCTTCTTTGAACCTCGGCAACGGTTACCTCTAACATGACTTGTTGGGCCCCGCCAATGGACATCAAATTGATAACACCGGTAGCAGCGGCTTGCTCGCTACCACTTTCATTTGATTTGTCAGCTGTTTGCCCAGATGAATACGTTTCTGCAATTCGCATCGCGACATTCATTTGTTGTTGGTTACTCACCTGACCGCTCAATAATAGACGGTTCTGCGCACTGTGCACTTCGATAGTTTCATCTGGAAGGAACTCATATAATTTAGCTTTGAGGCTATTAAGATCATGAGTAACCTCAATGTTAATAGACTCAATTAACCGTCCTCGAGAGTCCCAAGCCATTAGGTTTGTCGCACCTAATTTTTTACCAATTAAAAACACTTCATTTGATTTTAAAATTACAATATCTAAAACATCAGGATCACCAAGAGAAACCTTCGCCGCTTTTCCCGACAGCACGACATGCGTAGATTTATGATGTGGAACCGTGACTGTTTTTCCCGTTTGTAACGCCGCAACACTGGCCGTCGAAATACAAATCAGGCTCAAAACACACGCAATTAATATTCTCATATTTCACCTCAATCCTTGACGCGCACATTAGATGTTTCTGTACCTTTGATAATGGTGACACTTGGTCTAGGCACATATCGACGAACCACTTTTTTCTCAACTTCATGTGGGTTTCTCAAAGTCAGCTGAATATCGCCTTTGCTTTTAGCCGTGAGAAGTTTCTCTGCCTCTTTCGGCGTCATCTCAAGTGTTACCGCTCGTACAATAATCGGACTGTTTTCTTTCGTTTTAGCCGTTTGGTCGACAGCCAAAACCTTGATGTCTTTTAATACTGTTTGAGTCGCTGCAGAATTTTTTCCGTAAGAAACGGTATTGAGAATATCAACCTTGTTACCCGGTAATAAGAAACCCGCCACACCAATAACATCATCAACACGTATCGTTACCGCACGTTTATTTTCAGGGATAAGAGCTGCAAGCGTTGACCCTTCTCCTGGTACAGTAAATCGTAACTTGTGAAGCACCTCTCCCGCATAGACAGTATTCGCAACAACCTTGCCAATCAGCTCTGCTTTATCCGAATAGTTATTTTCATTAATCCAATCAACTTCCATCAATCTGGTGGTTAAAAACTGATCCTCGATAATAGTTCCGGCTTCAATTTCTTGTGATGCGACAACAACGGGGTGACGCTCGACCGTTTCAACTTCAACGGTTGGCTGAACTTGATCATCCATCCACTGCTTAGCAAAAAATACAGCCGCTAAGCCGAATACTACGGACAGTAAAAACAGTAGGAAAACTTGACTCTTATTCATTATTCTCTTCCTCGTGTCCATCAGAGGTAAAATAGACTTCCCATGCCATGGAAAGAATATCGAATGTGATAACAGGTGGTAGCTGCTCAAACGAAAGAATATCTTTGCTTATACCAACGAGATCTTTCGGTAAACATGGGAAAAGTGGCACCTTAAGCAGCGTGTGCATTTGAGACAAACGCTCAAAGAAGCCGTCTTGAAGCTCTACTTCTCTATCAGCAACGACGCTCATCCATAAAGCTTCATAATCTCGCTGGTTAAGTGGCTTGAATTCAATCTTGTAACCTAAACGACGTAAAAAGGCGGGATCGCTTATTTTCTTTGGGTTTAGATTGGTAGAAAAGGCAAGAGTTAATACAAATGGCATCGTTATCTGCTGACCATTAGGCAGCGACAAATAGTCGAATGAGTACTCCATCGGTACAATCCAACGATTAAGAAGCGCATCCACCGGCATAGGCTGACGACCAAGGTCATCAATGACAAAAATCCCATTATTTGCCATCATTTGTACTGGGGCTAACCAGACTCGACTATTTTCTGAATGATTAACTTCAAGCATATCCATAGTCAGTTCACCCCCAACTTGGATATTTGGCCTTTCACAATTAAGCCAACGCTTGTCGTATTGATCTTTGAGAGAAATACTTTGATCACTGCCGTTGCTATCCAACGGTTTATGATGTTGTGCAGAAAACACCTTGATAATATTACCTAAGGCATAGACTGCATAAGGGATAAACACAGAGGTGTGCAGCGCATTGACAATTCGGCTCGCGACAAAGGTTTTACCAGTACCAGCGTGCCCATATAACAACAAAGCACGTCCAGAATTGATTGCAGGCCCTAGCACTGAAATCATTTTGTCGACACCATATACATCATCCAGAGCAGCTTCGACATGTGGTCTAGTGACTAGCTCTACTCTCAGGTCTTGCTGTTTGACCACATCACTGTACTGGTCAAGCGAAACTGGCGCGGGCCCTAAATAAGCATCACGTTTAAAGGCAAGATCAGCTTCTTCCAGCCCTTTTTCAGAAAGGGAGTAACGGACATGACTATGGGATACTGATGATAGAGAAAGATCTGAGGTAGGCTGAAATACCTCAATTAACGACTTTTTCCTTAAAACGGCCAAAGCACTTTCCAAAATATGGGTGACAACACACATATAATTAGAGAGTTCTAACACATCCGACTTAGGGTAAGCAGACAAATGCTTGAGTACGAGGTTTTCAATAACAACTTCAGGAACACCCAACATATCAATAGATGTAGGAACGGCTGGGGCTGAAATTTGAGGCTTCAAAGTTGTTGGAGCAGTACGCCCTATAATATCCATATATTATTCCTCTCCACAAAGCTAACCAACAACAGGTTTAAGTAAAGTAGCTATACATCGCTAATCCCATAACAACAGAGGGTGCAAAAGGCATCGTCACCTTATTTGAATACCTAGCGTGCAAACTAGTACTTTCATTTGATACTGGTGCTACTCCACCAAGCACAATTAGCTTATTTTCAAAATAGCCTTTGATACTAAGACTGTTCGAGTTGGAAAAATTATATAGCAAATAGAAAGTCCCGATCACTCCAGCAGAAAGTAAGATAAAGTACGATGCATCAAGTAATTGTCCCCACCCAAGATACATCCCTACAATACCTAATAGCTTCACATCTCCTGCAGACATAGCTCTTAAAAAATATAAGAGTAATCCAAAACAAAAAAACACCACGAATCCAACTAAGGACATTAAAAAAACATCAAAGGTGTAATTGCGGTTAAACATTGATAAAAAGTACACAAACAAAAACAGTATCAATATTTTGTTTGGTATACGATGTTTCTCAACATCGTATACCGAAACTGCAATTAGCAATGCCCAAAAAACTGAAGGCTCATTAATCATATATTTAATTCATACACTCGAAAAAATGCTCTGGATTTTGCTAAGTAAGGCTGTCGCCATCCCAGAAAAAACCAATCCTATAGCAATGACAAGTAACGCAGCAGCGATAATGTAGGCAACCGAAGTAAGCCCTCTTTGCAGCTTCACTCCTAACCGATCATAGACCATTAACAATACTGTTCAGTTTCGCTGCGAGTGTAGCCCCTAAACCAGAAAATACAGTTGTTAAACCTAATACCAATAAAGCTGCACCGATTACATACTCGATTACAGTCAACCCTTCTTCATCTTTCATGAATTCTTTACAATTATTCAAAAACTTATCCATGAGAACCTCTCCTTGATTTGCGTATCAGGCTTTGTTTACCTGTAAACTAAATCTAGAGGTGAGAGATATATTAGGTTAGGATTTTCTTGCCATTTACTTGCACTTTTTTGTGGTACTTCTAATCTAATTATTATGCTTCGTAATTTGTCTATTTTTTAACTCACAATTTAATATGAAATAGAGTTGGTATCTATATGAAAGTAGTCACACCTTTATTATCAGATAAAGACAGTGATTTTAATGCTGTTATTATCAATAAAATAAGCAACTACTTCCCCATTAAGAATTGTAAGCAAGATATATCTGTAATCAGTAACTTAGATGTAAGACTGGTATTTTTTATATTGAATAGACCTGACAAACTTCAACTACTTACAATGGCATTATCTATTTGTGAAAACTTGAACAAGAGAATTGTCATTATTTGTTCAGATTCGTTACCTAATATCATTCGAAATCATAAGAATATATTTTTCATTATCGAAACAAACAGTAATCATCTGACCAGTACATTCGAAGAGCTTAAGAGTAAAACACAGCATATCTTCGAATCCCACTTCGATCTCGACAGAAACATAAATAACAATAATCAACTACCTGCAAAGTTGTTTACTTCAGAAGTCGTTAACTTTGTCATGGACAATATCAACAAAGAAATTAGAGAAACAGAGATCGCTGAGAAGTGTCATTGTTCTACAACCTACTTTTCGAAAAAGTTTCATCTACACTTTGGGGTAAGCTTTAGAGACTTTGTTTGTGATAAACGCATTCTACTCGCCAAAAAATTGATTGAAGCGGATACCGAATCAAAAATTGCCGTAATTGCCTATCAATGTGGATACAAGGACGTGTCATATTTTTCGAGAATTTTTAAGAAAAGGACCGGAGTAACACCTGCAAGTTACAGACGTGCCTGCACAGATAACAGAAAACGCTAATTTTACTCCCTAAAAGAAAAAACCATGGTACATTTAACATGATTTTAACAAAAATAACTTAGCGAAAAACATGGAGTTAGACAATGATTCAGCCTAACGAGTTTAGCCAAGAAAACGCAACAGCTCTCCCAACACCAAATGAAATGATCCTAAAATGGGCAGAAGAACGCCCAAATGAGGTCTATTTAAAACAAATTATTAACCGCCAATTTGTCGAATTTACTTATCAAGAAGTGGCCGATAAAGCACTGAAACTGGCGTCAGCATTAGAAGGACTCGGAGCCCAATCAGGCGATCGAATAGCTCTCGTCTCGAAAAACTGTGCAGAGTGGTTTATCTGCGATCTTGCCATGATGTTAGGAGATTTTGTCAGCGTCCCAATCTTTCCAACAGCTGGTGCAGATACCATCCAATACTGTATTGAGCACAGTGAAAGTAAAATAGTGATTGCAGGTAAGCTAGATGATCCTGCTGCTACCCAAAAGGTATTGGATGACAATCCGGACTTAATCAGCATCTCTCTACCATACGATACGGCAGCCAAATGCCAACACACGTTTGAACAGCTGATCGATACGCATGAACCATCCACCAAACGTCCTCAACATCACGACGACAAGCTAATGTCATTAGTGTATACATCAGGCACCTCTGGATTACCAAAAGGGGCAATGCTTACATACGGCGCATTTACATGGTCAGTTCAAAGGCTGATCGACCATATTGGTATCCAACCCGGCGATCGCCTGTTTTCTTACCTACCGCTTGCTCATATTACAGAACGCGTTTACATCTTTGGTTCTTCAGTAATGGGTGGCGTGGTCACGGCTTTCCCTGAGTCTTTAGACACGTTTATTGATGATGTAAAAATGCATCGTCCTACTCTGTTCATTTCAGTTCCTCGTTTATGGACGCTGTTCCAACAGCGAATCCAAGACAAATTGCCACAGAAGAAACTAAACTTCTTACTTAAGATTCCGTTTATCAACAACATCATTAAGAAGAAGCTTGCCGATGGCCTAGGCTTGGATCAAGCTCGTGTTCTTGGGTGTGGCTCTGCGCCTGTATCACCAGCTCTACTTGCATGGTATGAAAGTGTTGGTCTGCACATTACCGAGGCATGGGGAATGACAGAGTCTTTCGCCTACAGCACGATTAATCACCCTTTTAGAGCTGACAAAATTGGTACTGTAGGTAACGCAGGCCCGGGGATCGAACTCAAAATTGCAGAGGACGAAGAGATTTTGGTTCGAAGCAAAGGCATGTTCTCTGGTTATTACAAAAATGACATTGCAACCCAAGAGTCTTTTAACTCTGATGGCTGGCTGCATACTGGTGATATTGGTGATATCGACAGCGAAGGCTACCTAACTATTCGTGGACGTAAAAAAGATACCTTTAAAACCGCGAAAGGTAAGTTTGTTGCTCCTGTACCTATCGAGAACAAACTCTTTGAATACAGCCGCGTAGAAATGATGTGTTTGATCGGTTTAGGCTTACCTGGTCCTATTTTGCTTGTCGTTCCACACGACTTCCCTAATTTTGATCGAGCCCGTTATGAGAAAACCACCAAGCGTGTTATCGAAAAAATGAACGAACAACTCGCCTCACATGAGAAGATCAAAGGTGTATTGATGATTAAGGAACCGTGGAGTATTGAGAATGGCGTGTTAACTCCTACTCTTAAGATCAAACGACATATCCTTGAGCAGAAGTACCACGAAGTCGGTCATGACTGGCCGAAAGATAAATTGGTAGTTTGGGAAGAGTAATCAAAATCGAGAGGGAGCCATTACGGCTCCTTTTTTTGGCAGCAAAGTACGCTCAACCTTAGATTAGCCAGTCCCTCCCCTAACACTCCCACTCACTCCCAAAACGATTTCTTCAGTTCCTTATCAACTTGTTCCTGTGTAATCCCTACATCTCTCAACAAATACTCTGGTAGCTCAGACAGCTGCTTTCTGGTTCTACGATTTTGAAAGTACATGCCTAATTTAGAATAGAATTTCTTAATTGATAATGATGACAAAAATGAATGGTTGGTATTTGCGGTTGCTGTGATCGTATTCATAGCCTTTCTCCTGTTGATCTTTCGCTTTGTTATGGTCAATAATCGACCAACAGAGCAACATCGACAAACGATAGATACTGGCATTCAGTTAAGGAAAACTAATGTGAGAGAGCGCACCCCACCTTTCCAAGGGATATACTATTTTTATACTGCGGCTGAAACAGGCAGTTTTAAGCTTGCAGCAGAAAAGCTATTTGTCACGGCTGCAGCAGTCAGCCAACAAATTCGCCAACTTGAAGAATGGTTAGGCGCAGACCTGTTTATTCGTCAGCACCGAAAAATAGTACTCACTCATGAAGGTGAAGTGCTTTACCTGCAAGCTAAGAAAGGCTTTGCTCATATTCAAGATGGAGTAAGACGAATAAACCAAGACCCCAACCCCACTCAATTGTCGATTTCGACCGTGCCCTCTTTTGCACAACATTGGTTAGTACCTAGAATTGGCGACTTCCGCGACCGTCATCCAGATTTATCGATGTTAATAGAACCGACCAACAAACTGGTTACCTTTGAAGACTCGGCTGTCGATGTCTGTGTTCGATATGGTCATGGTAACTACCCAAACATTGAATCACGTTGGTTGATGGACGAAGTGGTTTACCCTGTCTGCCATCCTATCTATCAAGAAAAATATGGAATCTATGACATCAGCGATCTGCATAAAGCAGAGTTAATTGAAGACCGTTGGCCTGATATGGACTGGAATCTATGGTTAGACGTTGTTGGGGCGAAAGCAGGCCGTTCGTCACTGCAATTTGACGGCTCACATTTTGTTTTAGAGGGTGCATTATCCGTTCAGGGCGTAGCCTTGGTTAAGCACAGCTTGGTGTATCGCTATTTGCAGGAAAAGAAACTCGTCCGAATCGGTAATATCGCTCTGAAGCCTAAATACAATTATTTTTTATGTGCACCTCCAGGTTACTTCCATCGAGAAAAGATAAAACGATTCGAAGAATGGATGCAGGCTCAAGTTAAATTGTTTGGTGATACAGGTAGAGAAGAATTGTCGATTATCCACACCGATTACGAACTTAAATGGTCTGATAATTCATAAAGCGAAACTGGTATACTTAGCTCAAATAAATGGCGAGAACATCCTCATGACACAAGAAAACAACCCACTTCATGGTATCACTCTACAGAAGCTACTGACTGAATTGGTTGAACATTACGGTTGGGAAGAGTTGAGTTACATGGTCAACATCAACTGCTTTAAAAAAGACCCGAGCATTAAATCGAGCTTAAAATTTTTGCGTAAAACTGACTGGGCTCGTACCAAAGTAGAGCAGATCTATATTGATTTAAAACGCTAGTCCCCTCTTCTCCCGCTCTATCTAAATCTGTCCCGTATCTATTAGGTGCGGGGCCACTTTATCTCACGCATCTCACGCATC
>NZ_VFEB01000102.1:0-122250 GCF_007858795.1 Vibrio sp. T20 | reverse complement strand
AAGTCTCTCCGACCGCACCATCATTGAATGAAACCCAGCTTTTTAGCTGGGTTTTGTTTTATCTGGAATATGCAAATCTGATAACCCCGTCACCAAGTATTTCTCCCTATCTAATCACTTCATGACTTTTTTATAAGACAATGTCTGCTCCATTTTCTAATTGAGTATGACTACCCTATGAAAAACCTCACTTTAACGATCGGTTGCTACACGGATACGCCAAGTAAAAGCCAAGGCGTATATCAGGCTCAATTAGACTTGGAAAACGGAAAGCTATTACCTTTAGATCTCGTTGCAGAGTGCACTAACCCGTCTTTTGTCGTAGCAACCGAGCTTGGTATCTATACCGCGTCTGAAGTTGATCAGCCAAAACAGCCACAGTTAGTTCATATACCTAGCCCTAACTCAAAGGCGGTTAAGAACTCCGGCACTATCGCTGGTGCTCACCCTTGCCACATCGCAATTGATCCTAGCCACAAATTTGCTATTACGTCTCAATACTCATCCGGCTCATTCGATATTTTTAGTTTAAGTATTAATGGCAATATCGATAAGCGACTCAAAACGATTGCTATGGTGGGTTCAGGGACTAACAAAGAACGCCAAACAGCTCCACATGCTCATCAATGTCTGTTCTTACAAAATTCACCACAATTTGTCACCGTCGACCTTGGTGCTGATCGAATCAACTTCTATTGCTTTGATGAAGAGCAAGAAGAGTTTCTAGACGAACCTATGCAATCTATTAAAGTTCCTGCGGGCAATGGACCTCGTCACCTCGTCTTCAATAAAGATGAAGACAAAGCCTATGTGATCTGTGAGCTCTCTGAAACGATACTGATGATGGAAAAAACTCTTGGGAACTGGAGTATTGTCGAAGAGATTGACGCGCTCCCAAATGTGGAAAAAGGAGAGGCTACAGCTGCAATAAAGCTATCGCCGGATGAGCAATTCCTCTATGTATCATGTCGACACCAATCGATGATCAGTTGCTTCAGAATCGAGCCTACAACGAAAATGCCTATTTTTATTGATAGCTATAATACTGAAGGCAGCTTCCCTCGTGATTTTCATATTACTGACTGCGGACGATGGCTTATCGCAGCAAACCAACACTCCAACAACATCACCTCATTCAAGCGAGATAATGAGGATGGATCTTTGGTTTATACAGGATACTCTTTAGAGATCGACGCACCAGTTTGCGTTACACAGCAGTTATAACATTCAACACCATACAAAAAAGGAGAGCATCTGCTCTCCTTCTCTATATAGATAACCTGAACTAATAAATTAAAGACCTAAGGCGTATTTCAATACTTGAGTTTTAATCGGCCCAGAGTTTTCTGCTAATTTTAGCGCAGCATTACGTACAAACTTGAGCGGACCAATGTCGTTGCTGAATGTCTTGTAGAAGAAATCCATGCCACTCTGCATCATTAGGTTGTCGCCTCTTCTCATCACTTCATAGCGTCTTGCTACAGACTGATTCAATTCACCCTTTTCTTTGGTGGAATGCAACAGTACTGATACATCTTTGAAGCCTAAGTTAACACCCTGCCCAGCCAATGGGTTAATCGTATGCGCAGAATCCCCGACTAAAATACAGTTATTCTTCGAATATGATTGAGCATGACGTCGTATCAGAGGAAAAGACCCCGAATTCAAGACTTTGATATCACCTAACTCTTTAGGAAAGTGAGTAAGTACTTCGTTACGTAGTTTTTCAGGGGTCATTGCTGACAGTTGCTTGATACGCAGTGGAGAGTCATACCAAACTAACGAGCCCTGCCCGACTTCTTGATCGTCAGAGGTTAGAGAACACAAAGGCAAAAATGAACGAGGGCCACTTGGTAGGAATTGCTGCCAAGTAATATCTTGCTGAGGCTGTTCTGTTTCTACGTTGATAAGCATACAGTGTTGTCGATAATCCCAAGCCGTAATACCAATTCCAGCTTGTTGACGAACGGCTGAATTCGCACCATCAGCACCAACCACCCACTTCGCGGATAGCTCTCCCCCTGATTGAAGCTTAACGATATTGGTTTCACCAAACTCAATCTCATCGAGCTTTTCTGGACATAACAGTTCTAAATTTTCATAAGCATCAAACTGAGACCATAAGCCCAATTGAATGAGTCGGTTTTCAACAATGTAGCCTAAACGAGGCAAATCAAGTGACTCTGCATCAAACCGAGTACGACATTCTGGGTGCTCCCACGTCTCTAAGCGCTTATAAGAACATACTCGCATCGCTTCTATGTGTTGCCATGCGCCAAGATCGTTAAGCAAATCGACCGATGCTTGAGAAATAGCGGAAACACGAATATCCATCGCTTGTGACTCATCAAAAGCTTGTGGAGCAAAACCTTCGATCACCGCAACACTCAGACCTTGCTTTGCAAAACCAATTGCTGTTGCTGCACCAACCATGCCGCCACCGACTACTACAATATCGTAACTGTTCATATTTTGTACTTATCAGTTTGATTCTTTGACTGTTTTTGATTGTACTTTTTCATAACTAACTTGTAACCAAAAACCTTATTCGAAAAAAGGGTTATCCCTTATGGCATATGGCGTTAACGATAATAAAAACCACTACATAAGAGATTTGTTCAGACTACTAGTCAGTCGGTTTTGAAACCAGTACAATACGCCGCTTGCCGCTAGAGCCTGTCATAAAATTGAATACCGAATTATGACAAACAGGGCTAGTGGATGAATAATGGGCGATTTGCTCCCTTAAATTAAACTAACGATCGAGCGAACATATAATGAGTAAGAAACTGCTAATTAAAACTTGGGGCTGTCAGATGAATGAATATGATTCATCAAAAATGGCCGACCTGCTTAACGCTGCAAATGGCTATGAGCTAACTGAAGTACCTGAGGAAGCAGACGTACTACTATTGAATACTTGTTCTATCCGTGAAAAAGCGCAAGAGAAAGTATTCCACCAGCTTGGTCGTTGGAAAACGCTGAAAGATAAAAAAGAAGGTGTGGTGATCGGTGTGGGTGGCTGTGTAGCGACTCAAGAAGGTGATCACATTCGTCAACGTGCACCATACGTAGACGTTATCTTTGGCCCACAAACATTGCACCGTTTGCCAGAGATGATTAAATCATCACTGTCTAACGAAAAGCCAGTAATGGACATCTCTTTCCCAGAAATCGAAAAGTTCGATAATCTGCCAGAGCCAAAAGCTGAAGGCGCGACAGCATTCGTTTCTATTATGGAAGGTTGTTCTAAATACTGTACTTACTGCGTTGTACCATATACGCGTGGTGAAGAAGTTAGCCGTCCGATGGATGATGTACTGTTCGAAGTTGCTCAACTTGCAGAGCAAGGCGTACGTGAAGTTAACCTACTGGGTCAGAACGTAAACGCCTACCGCGGTCCAACACACGAAGGCGATATCTGTTCATTCGCAGAACTGCTTCGTCTTGTTGCTTCTATCGATGGTATCGACCGTATTCGTTTCACAACCAGCCACCCGCTTGAGTTTGGTGACGACATCATTGACGTTTACAAAGATACACCTGAACTAGTGAGCTTCCTTCACCTGCCAGTACAAAGTGGTAGTGACCGTATTCTTACAATGATGAAGCGTCCACATACGGCGATCGAGTACAAATCTATTATCCGTAAACTGCGTAAAGCTCGTCCTGACATTCAAATCAGTTCAGACTTTATTGTTGGTTTCCCTGGTGAGTCTAAACAAGACTTCCAAGATACAATGAAGCTAATTAAAGAAGTTGATTTCGATATGAGCTTCAGCTTTGTCTTCTCTCCTCGTCCAGGTACGCCAGCAGCAGATTACCCATGTGATGTACCAGCACAAGAGAAGAAAGATCGTCTGTACGAACTGCAACAAACGGTAAACACACAAGCAATGCGTTTCTCGCGTCTAATGTTAGGCACAGAGCAACGTATCCTTGTTGAAGGCCCATCAAGAAAGAACCTAATGGAACTTCGTGGCCGTACAGAAAACAGCCGTGTTGTGAACTTCGAAGGTTCTGCAGACCTAATCGGTCAGTTCGTAGATGTGAAGATCACTGAGGTTTACACCAACTCACTACGTGGTGAGCTAGTTCGTACAGAAAAAGACATGGGGCTACGCGTTGTTATGACTCCAGCAGAAATGATGGAAAAAACAAAACGTGAAGACGAGCTAGGTGTAGCAACATTTACGCCATAGGCAATACAACTGTTTGAGCACAAAGCGCAAACACAAAGCTTGAAATTACCTAACTAAGTGACCATCTTAGAAATAGGGATATCACCATCAGAAGCCCGGTCTAAATCGGGCTTTTTGCTCTTTTTTTTTATTTAAGAGTGAGTGGCACAAAATGAGAGGCTAATTTGAGCAATAAAATCGTTACCTTAGAGATAAATCTAGAGCCAGCAGACAACAAGCGCTTGGCAAGTTTATGCGGGCCATTCGACGACAACATCAAACATCTTGAGCGTCGTCTGGGCGTTGAGGTTAATTACCGTAGCAACTTTTTTACGATTGTCGGTAAGCCTCACACGACAGCCGCAGCTTTAGACATCATCAAACACCTCTATGTTGAAACGGCTCCAGTTAAAGGCAACATAATCGATATCGAACCAGAACAAGTGCATCTGGCGATCACCGAGTCTGGCATTTTGGAGCAACACGTCGAGTCTGAAATAAACTACGGCAAAGAAGTGACCATTAAGACTAAAAAAGGCGTCATCAAACCTCGTACGCCAAACCAAGCACAATACCTAATGAACATGGTCACTCATGACATCACTTTTGGTATTGGACCAGCCGGTACAGGTAAAACATACTTAGCCGTTGCTGCAGCAGTTGATGCACTTGAGCGCCAAGAGGTTCGCCGAATCCTACTGACTCGCCCTGCTGTTGAAGCTGGTGAGAAGCTTGGTTTCCTACCGGGTGATTTAAGCCAAAAAGTAGACCCATATTTGCGTCCACTTTACGATGCACTGTTTGAGATGCTTGGCTTTGAGCGAGTCGAGAAGCTGATTGAACGTAACGTGATTGAAGTTGCACCACTGGCGTATATGCGAGGTCGTACGTTGAATGATGCGTTTATCATTCTTGATGAGAGCCAAAACACCACGGTAGAACAAATGAAGATGTTCTTAACCCGTATCGGCTTTAATTCACGTGCTGTGATCACTGGTGATATTACGCAAATCGATTTACCTCGTGGTGCAAAGTCAGGCTTACGCCATGCGACTGAAGTGCTCAGTGAAGTGGATGACATTAGTTTTAACTTCTTCATGTCTGAAGACGTCGTTCGTCACCCTGTAGTTGCTCGAATCGTCAACGCCTACGAGAAGTGGGAAGCGAAAGACCAGAAAGAACGCAAAGAGTTTGAAAAGCGTAAACGTGAAGAGCGCGAAGCCAAACTTCTTGAGGCTCAGCAGGCCGTTACGACACAATTAGCAACACAAAATAGCTCTGTAATTGCAGAACAAGGTGATAAATAGATGTCTATTGAACTAGACCTGCAATTAGCGGTCGAAAATGAGCAAGGTCTTCCAACTGAGCAAGATATTCAGATTTGGCTGGACAAGACAATTCCTCAGTTTCAAGAGAACGCTGAGTTGACGGTTCGTATCGTTGATATACAAGAAAGCCACCAGCTCAATCATGAATATCGTGGCAAAGACAAGCCAACTAACGTGTTGTCTTTTCCATTCGAGGCTCCTCCAGGGATCGAGTTAGATCTACTTGGCGACCTCATTATCTGCCGCCAAGTTGTCGAAAAAGAAGCAGAAGAGCAAAGTAAGCCTCTGCTAGCACACTGGGCTCATATGGTTGTACATGGCAGTCTGCATCTGCTAGGTTATGATCATATCGAAGATGATGAAGCTGAAGAGATGGAGTCACTCGAGACAGAAATCATGCAATCTATGGGGTTTGAAGACCCTTATATTCTAGAAAAGTAAACTGATTCTAGTAAAGTAGGTTGCAGAGAAACAATAACTCATCGAACCTGCGATTTCCGCAGGAATCTGAGTTGTAACGTGTGCTATCACACTTCTGATAGCGTTATTTTTTGAGAAATCATGAACGAAGGTAACCCCCCCACTTCTGAGGGAAGTAAAAAATCTGAAGGTCCGAGTAGAAAGTCCTTCTTTGAACGCCTAGGCCAACTATTTCAAGGTGAAGTAAAAGATCGCCAAGAGCTCGTGGATGTAATCCGCGACTCAGAAATTAATGACCTAATTGACCATGACACGCGCGACATGCTCGAGGGTGTTATGGAAATTTCAGAGATGCGAGTACGCGATATCATGCTGCCTCGCTCTCAAATGGTTACAGTTGAACGCACCGATGATTTAGATACATTGATTGCGCTTATTACTGATGCTCAACACTCTCGCTACCCAGTGATCAGTGAAGATAAAGACCATGTTGAAGGCATTCTATTAGCAAAGGACCTACTTAAGTATTTGGGTTCAGAAAGTGCCCCATTTGATATCGAACAAGTGATTCGCCCTGTTGTGGTTGTTCCTGAAAGCAAGCGAGTAGATCGCCTGCTTAAAGAGTTCCAAGAAGAGCGCTACCACATGTCTATCGTTGTCGATGAGTTTGGCGGAGTTTCTGGCCTAGTAACCATTGAAGATATCCTCGAAGAAATCGTTGGTGAAATTGAAGACGAGTTCGACGATGAAGAAGAGCTAGATATTCGTAAGCTGAGTAAGCATACCTTCTCTGTAAAAGCTTTAACCACTATTGAAGAGTTCAACGATACGTTTAACACTACCTTTAGTGACGATGAAGTGGATACGGTAGGCGGCATGGTTATGACCGCACTCGGTCACCTGCCTGTTCGTGGCGAAATTGTAGAGATTGAAAACTACCATTTCAAAATAACATCAGCAGATAACCGCCGTGTGATTCAGCTACAGGTAACCATTCCTGACGAGCAACCTCTTCCGACTATCGAAGAATAACAACTTCTCTCTAAAGAGATGACAGAAATTAGATGACTAAGACTTTTATTCATCGCCTATTACGGCCGCTTGCGGCCGTTTTTGTTGGCGCTATAACCACCCTTTCATTCGCTCCATACTCTATATGGCCTCTTGCTATTCTCAGCCCAGCTTTGTTGCTGTTACTGATTCATAACCGCCCTCCTAAAAGTGCGCTTTGGATTGGCTACGGATGGGGTTTAGGTCAATTCACGACAGGTATCAGCTGGGTATACGTCAGCATTGATGGTTTTGGTGGTATGCCACTGGCAGCTAACCTATTTTTGATGGCATTACTTGTTGGCTACCTAGCTGTTTATTCAGGTCTATTTACTTGGAGTTTGAACAAGTTCTTCCCTGCTAATAATCTAAGCCGCTTTTTCCTCGCAGCACCTGCACTATGGTTAATCAGTGATTGGCTACGTGGATGGGTAATGACAGGGTTCCCTTGGCTTTGGTTAGGCTACAGCCAAATCGATTCGCCATTAGGGTCCTTTGCACCGATTGGCGGCGTAGAGTTAGTAACTCTAGCGATCATTGTTTCAGCATCAGCGTTTGCTTATGCTGTTATCAATAGAGCCTGGAGTATCGCTGTTATTCCTGCGGTCGTATTTAGTACTGGCTTTGGTATTCGCAACATCGATTGGGTAACGCCGAACCCTGAAAAAACCACGTCAGTCGTTTTAATACAAGGCAACGTCGATCAAGATAGCAAATGGCTACCAAGTCATCGTTGGCCAACCATGATGAAGTACACCGACCTAAGCAGAGAAAATTGGGACGCTGATATCATCATCTGGCCTGAAGCCGCTATCCCTGCGTTTGAGGTAGAGATTCCTTCTTTCCTACGTAACTTAGATAGCGCAGCGAAGATGAACAACAGCTCTATCATCACAGGCGTGCTTAATCAGTCTGAAGATAAGAAATACTACAACAGTGTTCTTTCACTTGGCGTGAACCCATATGGTGAGTACAGCTACGATCCAGACGAACGCTATCATAAACATCACTTATTGCCATTTGGTGAGTTTGTCCCGTTTGAAGATATCCTACGCCCGTTGGCACCATTCTTTAATTTGCCGATGTCATCATTCAGCCGTGGTGATTTTGTTCAACCAAACATCGTGGCAAATGGACGCCACTTAGCGCCAGCGTTGTGCTATGAGATCATCTTTAATGATCAAGTTAGACAGAATGTGACTGATGAGACTGACTTTATCCTCACACTCTCTAACGATGCGTGGTTTGGTCGTTCTATTGGGCCATTACAACATATGGAAATCGCACAAATGCGCGCTCTGGAGCTTGGTAAGCCACTTATTCGCTCTACCAACAATGGTGTGACAGCAGTTACCGATTACAAAGGCAACATCATCAAGCAAATACCTCAGTTCGAAACGGCAGTGTTAAAAGCCGAGCTCATTTCAACGGATGGGCAAACGCCTTATCACACAGTAGGTACTTGGCCACTGTATATTTGGGCGATGCTCAGCTTGATGATTGGTTGGCTAATAAGACAGCCAAAGAGCTAGATTCGACGAAAAGTGATTTTAGATTCGAGGGTTGACTGGTGGGTCAACCCTTTTTTATTGCCGCGGTTTGAAGTTAATTACATGTTTACGGCTTAAGTGCTTTGCGGCTAAACCCTGTAGAGCCACATTTAATGCATGGAATGATATTGGTTGGGTGGTTATATTCAGTTTGATGGCCACACTCGTCACATACCAAGGTGCCTAACCCAATGACTTCACCCGCTTGATATAAGCCCTGATGTTCAAGATCTTGGAACAGCTCAACCCATTCAACTTTCGTTCGATCGGTTATGTCTAGAAGACCTTGCCATATAGAGTCTGCAATCATCAAATAGAATGGACCGCTTTTACTCTCTTCATAGCTTTCAGAAAACTCTTTCAAGTCCGACTTCACGTAGGCTGAAATCAGCGATAATTCATCTTTGGTCATGTCGTTGGCTGCTTTCGCATACTTGCCTGACGTTTCGATTTTGTTGTTGAGCTCTTCAGGACTATGCTTCAGCGTTTCGATGACCTCTTCAACAACTTCTTCATAGAGTGCTTTTTTCTTCGGCATAACAACCTCCTTAAGATAACCAACCTTGAAGCGAGCAAACGGATGCGCCGCAATGCACTCCCGCTCACAAACAAATGCAATTCATACTCTTAAGTATAGTTGCCCTGCGAAATTCAGTGAAAATCACACAATCTACTAGGCAGCAACTGCAAGTATGAAGGGTATAACTATTGTTGTACTCAGCTCCTTTAGGTATTCTATGACGATCTGTAAGATTCTGTTCTAACCGAACTCACAAATTCCAAGATAACCGGATACCATCGATGCAAGAACAATATAACCCGCAAGAGATTGAACAAAAGGTTCAACAACACTGGGATAACAGCGAAACTTTCGTTGTAAGTGAAGACCCAAACAAAGAAAAATTCTACTGTCTTTCTATGTTCCCTTACCCAAGTGGCCGACTGCACATGGGTCACGTGCGTAACTACACCATCGGTGATGTGGTATCTCGTTTCCAACGTCTACAAGGCAAAAACGTAATGCAGCCAATTGGTTGGGATGCATTCGGCCTACCTGCAGAAAACGCAGCTGTTAAAAACAACACAGCGCCTGCGCCATGGACTTACGAAAACATTGAGTACATGAAAAACCAGCTTAAGCTTCTAGGCTTTGGTTACGACTGGAACCGTGAATTCGCAACATGTACTCCAGAGTACTACCGTTGGGAACAAGAGTTCTTCACTAAGCTTTACGAAAAAGGCCTAGTTTACAAGAAGACTTCTTCTGTGAACTGGTGTCCAAATGACCAAACTGTACTGGCAAACGAGCAAGTAGAAGACGGTTGCTGCTGGCGTTGTGATACTCCGGTAGAACAAAAGAAAATTCCTCAGTGGTTCATCAAAATCACTGAGTACGCTCAAGAGCTACTAGACGATCTAGACAACCTTGAAGGCTGGCCTGAAATGGTTAAAACCATGCAGCGCAACTGGATCGGCCGCTCTGAAGGTGTTGAGCTGTCTTTCGCTGTTAACGGCGAAGAAGCGCCACTAGAAGTGTACACAACTCGTCCAGACACACTGATGGGTGTTTCATACGTTGGTATCGCTGCAGGTCACCCTCTTGCAGAGAAAGCATCGAAGAACAACCCAGAGCTTGCTGCATTCGTTGAAGAGTGTCGTAACACTAAAGTTGCTGAAGCTGAACTGGCAACGATGGAAAAGAAAGGTATGGATACTGGCCTAACAGCTATCCACCCTCTTAACGGTCGTGTTGTTCCTGTATACGTAGCAAACTTCGTACTTATGGATTACGGCACAGGTGCGGTAATGGCGGTTCCTGCTCACGATCAACGTGACTACGAGTTCGCAACTAAGTACGGCATCGATATCATCCCAGTAATCAAGCCTGAAGACGGTTCTGAGTTAGATGTGTCTGAAGCGGCGTACACTGAGAAAGGTGTACTGTTCGATTCTGGTGAATTCGATGGTCTTGCTTTCCAAGAAGCATTCGATGCAATCGCTGCGAAGCTTGAAGCAGAAGGCAAAGGTAAGAAGACAGTAAACTTCCGTCTACGAGACTGGGGTGTATCTCGTCAGCGTTACTGGGGTGCGCCAATCCCAATGGTAACAACAGAAGATGGTGAAGTTCACCCAGTACCAGCAGACCAACTGCCTGTTATTCTTCCAGAAGACGTAGTTATGGATGGCGTAACGAGTCCAATCAAGGCTGACAAGTCTTGGGCTGAGACAACATTCAACGGTGAGCCTGCTCTACGTGAGACAGACACGTTCGATACGTTTATGGAATCTTCTTGGTACTACGCTCGCTACTGTTCACCACAAGCTGACGACATCCTAGATCCAGAGAAAGCAAACTACTGGCTACCAGTTGACCAATACGTTGGTGGTATCGAGCACGCTTGTATGCACCTACTTTACTCTCGTTTCTTCCATAAGCTTCTACGTGACGCTGGTTACGTGACGTCTGACGAACCGTTCAAGCAACTACTATGTCAAGGTATGGTTCTGGCTGACGCGTTCTATCACGAAAACGAAAAAGGCACTAAAGAGTGGATTGCTCCGACTGACGTAACGGTTGAACGTGACGGTAAAGGTCGCATCGAAAAAGCAGTCGACGCTCAAGGCCGCGAAGTTGAACACTCAGGCATGATCAAAATGTCTAAGTCTAAGAACAACGGTATCGACCCACAAGAGATGGTAGACAAGTACGGCGCTGATACAGTACGTCTATTCATGATGTTTGCATCACCTGCAGACATGACGCTTGAGTGGCAAGAGTCTGGCGTTGAAGGTGCTAACCGTTTCCTTAAACGTGTTTGGAAATTGGTTCACGCTCACTCTTCTAAAGGTGTAGCTGAATCTGTTGATGCTTCTGCGCTATCTGGCGACCAAAAAGCACTTCGTCGTGATATCCACAAGACTATCGCGAAAGTAACGGACGATATTGGCCGCCGCCAAACGTTCAACACAGCTATCGCTGCAATCATGGAACTGATGAACAAGCTAGCGAAAGCACCTCAAGAGTCAGTACAAGATCGTGCAATTCTTGATGAAGCGCTAAAAGCAGTAGTTCGTATGCTTTACCCAATGACTCCACACATCTCTTACGAAATGTGGATTGCACTTGGTGAATCAAACGTAGACTCAGCAACATGGCCAACTTTCGATGAGAAAGCGCTAGTTGAAGACGAGAAGACTATCGTTGTAATGATCAACGGTAAGCTACGAGCGAAGCTAACGGTTGCTGCTGACGCGACAGAAGAGCAAGTTCGTGAACTTGGTCTAAACGATGAGAACGCTAAGAAGTTCCTAGATGGCCTAACGATTCGTAAAGTTATCTTCGTTCCTGGTAAGCTTCTAAACATTGTTGCTAGCTAATTTCGTTAGTACAGTGCAATTGCTAAAGAATTAACGAACTTAATTCATCAAAAGCAGTCTGTAGACAGGGTAGCTAATTGCCCTGTCTACTTATTTAAGCGCTTTAGATTTGAGCCTAACAACTCAATCTAGCTAAAGCCTTTAAATAAGTATTCTACCTTCATGAGAGCCATCAAATAATGCGCCTGATTTCACTATCTTCATTGAAAGTTACTATTGTTGTTTTAACCGTCAGTCTGTTAAGTGCGTGTGGTTTCCACCTGCGTGGTGATTACTCCGTACCAGAAGAACTCAACAAGATCTCCGTAACCAGTTACGACCAATACAGTACGTTTACACGTATGATGAAAGGTCAGCTACGTATGAATGATGTAGAAATTGTGCCACCGGCTGAGAATACCCCTAACCTGCACATTATTAGTGAGAGCGTTGGTGAGCGAACTCTGTCTCTGTACCAAAACACTCGTGCTGCAGAAAAAGAGCTGACATTCCGCTCTTCTTATCGTGTCACTATCCCTGAAATTGGCTCCAAGACATTCTCTACTAGCGTAACCCGTAGTTATCTAGATAACCCGCTAACAGCACTTGCGAAATCAGTTGAGCGCGACATGATCGAAGACGAAATGCGTAAGCTGGCAACAAGCCAAATTCTTCGCCAAATGGCTCGCCTTAAAGCGACTATTGCCGCTGGTAACATGAACCTAGAAGAACTAGAGCACGTTCAAGTAAAAGAACTTGAAAAGCAATACAACATCAAGAATGCTGAAATTGACGACGTTGAGATCGTTCCGGCTTCAGCAGAGCAACCAACACTTAGCGAATCGGCTGAGTAATAGGTTTATTTGATGCGTATTTTTGCTGACCGCTTATCAGAGCAACTTGCTAAACAGTTGAGTAATGTTTACCTCATTTTTGGTAACGAGCCTCTACTGTTGCAAGAGAGCCGAGAAGCGATTCAAAAGGCTGCAAAACAGCAAGGCTTTGAAGAACGTCACCGCTTTGCGATTGATAGCAGTCTGGACTGGAATCAAGTCTACGACTGCACTCAAGCACTGAGCCTATTCTCTAGCCGTCAAGTCATCGAACTTGAGCTGCCAGAGTCAGGCGTCAATGCCGCAATAGCAAAAGAGCTACTCGCAATCTCAGAGTATATCCATAACGATATTTTGTTGATCTTAGTGGGTACTAAATTAACTAAAGCTCAAGAAAACGCTAAGTGGTTTAAGGCGCTCTCGAATCAAGGACACTGGGTCAGTTGCTTAACGCCAGATGTCAGTCGATTACCTCAATTTGTCCAAGCTCGCTGCCGTCAAATAGGTTTAACGCCAGATCCTGAGGCGATTCAAATGTTGGCACAATGGCACGAAGGCAACCTTTTTGCATTGACTCAGAGCCTAGAAAAGCTGGCTCTCCAATACCCAGATGGAAAGCTCACATTAGTACGCTTAGAAGAATCGCTGAGTCGACACAACCACTTTACTCCATTCCACTGGAGTGACGCCTTACTGGCGGGTAAAGGGAATCGAGCGCAGCGAATTTTAAGACAATTAGAAGCTGAGGGTGTTGAGCCTGTTATTTTACTGCGTAGCGTGCAGCGAGAACTCGCCTTACTGCTGCAAATGCAACAACAAATGAAACAGATGCCGATTGGTCAGGTCTTCGAGAAACACCGCATCTGGCAATCAAAAAAGCCTCTTTATAACGCCGCGCTAACAAGAGTTTCGATTTCTCAATTACACTCTTTGTTCGCGTTGCTCACTCAAGCTGAATTGATGACAAAAACTCAATATGAGCAGTCGCCTTGGCCACTAATTCATCAGTTAAGCGTAGAGTTTTGTATCCCTTCAGCTTCAATACCATTTCACGCATAAAAGCGTGGTATATTCTAGGGTCAACAGCCCCTAAAAAGCTAAATTCAGATTAAAGGAACACCCCGTGTTACGTGAAGAACTAAAAGATTTTCTTGCAGACAAAGCCGACGACATGAAAGCAGAATCGATTGTGACTATCGATGTAGAAGGCAAATCAAGTGTTACTGATTACATGATTGTTTGTACTGGCACCTCTAAACGCCATGTTGCTTCTATTGCACAGCATGTTGCTGATGAAGTACGTAAAGCAGGCATGCAACCACTAGGCATGGACGGCCAGCAAGAAGGTGAATGGGTTGTTCTAGATATGGGCACAAGCATGCTTCACGTTATGCAAGAAGAACACCGTGAACTGTACCAACTAGAAAAACTTTGGGGCTAAGCTTTGAAGATCCAGTTAATCGCAGTTGGTACAAAAATGCCAAAGTGGGTTGAAGAAGGGTTTAAAGAATACAAACGTCGCTTCCCTCACGATATGCCGTTAGAGCTCATTGAAATTACTGCAGGAAAGCGCGGTAAAAATGCCGATATTGCACGCATTCTTCAGAAAGAAGGTGAAGCGATGCTGGCAGCGGTGCCAAAAGGCAACAGAATTGTCACGCTCGACATCCCAGGTAAAAAATGGGATACCCCACAACTGGCTGAGCAACTGGAAAGCTGGAAGTTGGATGGACGTGACGTTTCTATCCTGATTGGCGGGCCTGAAGGATTAGCACCTGCATGTAAAGCGGCAGCAGACCAAAGTTGGTCTCTGTCTGCGCTTACTCTCCCTCACCCATTAGTACGCGTTATCATGGCTGAAAGCTTGTATCGAGCTTGGAGCATCACTGCTAACCACCCTTATCATCGAGAATAAGCGTTAATGTTACGTAAACGTAGCCAAATCCGAGACTACAAAGCAGAAGCACGACTATTTACTAGTCGTGCTTTTGTTGCGTTTGCAGGGATCATAGTGATGATGTCGATGTTGGTTATGAACCTTTACAACATTCAAATCAACCAATATCAGGACTATAAAACCCGCTCTAACGACAACCGTATCAAGGTCGTTCCAATCGCGCCTAACCGTGGTTTGATTTACGATCGCAACGGTGTACTTCTTGCCGAAAACCGCCCCGTTTTCAACCTAGAAATCACACCAGAAAAAATCAACGATATGGATGACACGCTTGTCCGTCTACAAGAGTTAATCGAGATCCCACCAGAACGCATCGAGCGTTTTAATCGTGATCGCCGTAATTCAAGACGCTTCAAGTCAGTACCGATTCTGAACCAACTCACAGAAGAACAAGTTGCGGTCTTCTCTGTAAACCAACATAAGTTCCCTGGTGTTGAGGTCACAGGCACGTTAAAACGTTTCTACCCTTATGGTGATGTGCTGACTCACGTTATTGGTTATGTATCGCGTATCAATGACCGTGATATGCAGCGCCTAGCACGAGAAGAGAAAGACGCTAATTACCAAGCGACTCGTGACATCGGTAAACTTGGCATTGAGCGCTACTACGAAGACATGTTGCACGGTACCGCTGGTTATCAAGAAGTCGAAGTAAACAGCCGCGGACGAGTGATCCGCACTCTGAAGTTTGTGCCTTCGGTTCCGGGTAAAGATATCGTGCTCAACTTGGACATCAAGCTACAGCTATACGTACATAAATTACTTGATGGTCGCCGTGGCTCAGCCATCGTTCTCGACCCTAAAGACAATGGCGTGTTAGCCATGGTGTCTAGCCCAAGCTACGACCCAAATGCATTTGTGCATGGTATCTCCTCTAAAGGTTATAACGCGCTACTTCAAGACAAAGACCGACCTTTGGTTAACCGTGCAACGCTAGGTATTTATCCACCAGCGTCGACGATCAAACCTTTCATTGCTGTTGCGGCTCTGCAAGAAGGTGTGATTACACCCAATACAACGCGTAATGACCCAGGTTATTGGAAGATCCCTAACTCAAAAACAAGACCATTCCGTGACTGGTTGCGTTGGGGACACGGTGTCGTTGATATCGAGAAAGCGATAGAAGAGTCAGTGGATACTTTCTTTTACCAAATTGCTTATGACCTTGGTATTGATCGCATATCCAAATGGATGATGATGTTCGGATTCGGTGATTATACCGGCATCGATATTTATGAAGAAAGTAAAGCCAATATGCCAACTCGTGATTGGAAAATGGCAAGACACCGTGTGCCTTGGTACCAAGGTGACACTATCCCTGTCGGCATTGGCCAAGGCTACTGGACAGCAACACCAATGCAGATTGCAAAAGCCACATCAGTTTTAGTTAATGAAGGGGAAGTAACAGCCCCTCACCTACTGCGTTCAACCATTGATAACGGTCGCCCATTCGATGAACAAATTATGTCGGATATTGAAACTTACCCACCACTAACCGGGGTTAAGAAGAAGTATTGGGATATCGCTCAGGAAGGCATGAGACTGGCTAACCACGGTAAGAAAGGCACAGCAAGACGTTCATTCCAGAAGATGTCTTACCAAACCGCTGGTAAGTCGGGTACCGCGCAGGTGTTCGGCTTAAAAGAAGATGAAGAGTACAACGCGGATGAAATCGCAGAGCACTTACGCGATCACGCCCTCTTTACGGGTTACGCGCCTTTTGAAGATCCTGAAGCCGTCGTGACTATCGTTCTAGAAAACGCAGGTGGCGGCTCTTCTAACGGCGGCCCAGTAGTAAGAAGGATTTTAGACCATATTATCCTTGCAGAAGATTATCAAAGTGAGCCAATTAAATAATGAAACTTGATCCTTCAACTGGACGAAATAGAGCCCTATTCGAAAGGCTGCATATCGACCTGCCGCTTTTACTTGGCATTCTGGTTTTAATGGGCTTTGCCCTACTGATCATGTACAGCGCAAGCGGACAAAGCCTTGCGATGATGGATCGCCAGGCGATGCGTATGGCTCTGTCTTTAGGTGTGATGATCTTCCTAGCGCAAATCTCTCCTCGCACTTATGAAACCTTGGCACCACTACTGTTTGCAGGCGGTGTCATCTTGCTATTAGGCGTGTTGTTCTTTGGTGAAGCCTCTAAAGGTGCACAGCGTTGGTTAAACTTCGGCTTTGTTCGATTCCAACCCTCAGAGCTGTTAAAGCTGGCGGTACCTTTGATGCTGGCGCGATTTATCGGTAAGCGCTCACTTCCACCCACCTTCCAAACATTAGCGATCTCGCTAGTGATGGTGTTTGTACCTACGATTCTAATCGCAAAGCAACCCGACCTAGGCACATCTATCCTTATCGCCGCATCCGGTATCTTCGTGATATTCCTAGCAGGTATCAGTTGGAAAATCATTGCTAGTGCGGCAATAGCGTTGGGGGCATTTATCCCAATCTTATGGTTCTTCTTGATGCGTGAATATCAAAAAGTACGTGTAAGAACCCTTTTTGATCCTGAATCCGATCCATTAGGTGCGGGTTACCACATCATTCAAAGTAAGATTGCGATAGGTTCTGGTGGTATATCAGGAAAAGGTTGGCTGCAAGGCACTCAATCCCAACTAGAGTTCATTCCAGAGCGCCATACCGACTTCATTTTTGCGGTAATTGCCGAAGAGTGGGGCATGATTGGTATCTTGTTCTTGCTTGCCATCTACCTGTTTATTATTGGACGTGGCTTAGTGCTCGCTAGCCAAGCTCAAACAGCATTCGGCCGAATGATGGGCGGCAGCATTGTACTGAGCTTCTTCGTCTACATTTTTGTAAACATTGGCATGGTAAGTGGCATTCTACCTGTTGTAGGTGTTCCTCTTCCTCTGGTCAGTTATGGCGGTACTTCAATGGTTACCCTTATGGCTGGTTTTGGTATTTTAATGTCGATCCATACACACAGAAAAGCATTCTCAAAGGCGACCTAATCGATGTCTATTACAACGTTTCCAAAAAAAGCATCCTTAGTTGATGAGCTGCCAATCAAAAAAATAGTCTCTATCTTAGGGCTAGCGGTTTTAATCAATGGGTGTTCTTCACAAAAGCCAACAGGTCGCTACGATATTGATTCAGATATTGCACCAGACGCACCGATTTCGGTAGAGCATTTAGAAGATGCTCATCCTCAGTATGAACCTTATAGTTTAGGTGGTAATACGGATTACATTCTGCGTGGCGAAGACTACAAGATCGTAAAAAAGACCGAAGGGTTTACTGAGAAAGGCAAGGCCTCTTGGTACGGTAAGAAATTTCATGGTCACTTAACGTCTAACGGCGAGATCTACGACATGTATTCGATGTCATCAGCTCACAAAACATTGCCAATTCCAAGCTATGTAAAAGTGACGAATACCGACAATAACAAAACCACTATTGTTCGTATCAATGACCGTGGCCCATTCCATGAAGGCCGAATCATTGACCTTAGTTATGCGGCAGCTTATAAGCTCGATGTGCTGAGAACGGGCACGGCAAATGTTGAGATTGAAGTCATTACTGTGGCTATGCCAACCGACGCAAATAAAAAGGCCGCTTTACCGCAATTTATCATTCAAGTCGCAACATCTCCGCATGAAGATAGAACCGAGAAGTTAGCTAAAGATCTAGCCGAAAAGCTAGAAGTAGCAACGTTCTTGCAGCCAAATGATGACAACTACCGTCTGATGATTGGGCCATTTCATGACTATGCTCTGACTCAAGAAAAATTAGAACAAGTTAAGCTAATGGGTTACCCGTCAGCTTATATAAAAAAACACACCCTAACTCGCTAATTAATCTAACAGTTACTTCTGGTAATCAGCGCTCTGGTGTGACAGAGTGATTCTGTTAATATATGAATAGTTCACCAAATAATTGCATTCAAAATGATTAAATCTAATAAACTTGTTAAATCGATTTTTGCTACTTCTGTTGCTCTTTCTGCAACGATAGCTACATCGTCATTCGCCGCTCCTATTGTTGTTCCTGATGCACCTCAAATCGCCGCTAAAGGTTTTGTTCTGATGGATTACCATTCAGGCAAAGTACTAGCAGAGAAAGAGATGAATACTCAACTTTCTCCAGCAAGTTTAACCAAGATGATGACGAGCTACGTAATTGGCCAAGAGCTAGAACGTGGCAACATCAACTTAAACGACGATGTTGTAATCAGTGAAAATGCTTGGGCTAAAAACTTCCCAGATTCATCTAAGATGTTCGTTGAAGTAGGTACAACGGTTAAAGTTGAAGAACTGAACCGCGGTATCATTGTTCAGTCAGGTAACGATGCTTGTGTTGCGATGGCTGAACACATCGCCGGATCTGAAGATGCATTCGTTGACCTAATGAACGCATGGGCAAGCTCTATCGGTATGAAAGACACGCACTTCGCTAACGTGCACGGTCTAGACAACCCGAACCTATACTCAACGCCTTACGATATGGCGCTACTTGGTCAGGCTCTGATTCGCGACGTACCAGACGAGTACCGTATCTACTCACAGAAGAAATTCACTTACAACGGCATCACCCAGTACAACCGTAACGGTCTGTTATGGGATAAGAGCATGAACGTTGATGGCATCAAAACGGGCCACACAAGCAATGCAGGTTACAGCCTAGTAAGCTCAGCGACCGAAGGCAAAATGCGCCTAGTTGCTGTAGTTATGGGTACCAAGAATGCTAATGCTCGTAAGACAGAAAGTAAAAAGCTGCTTAGCTACGGCTTCCGCTTCTTCGAAACAGTGGCACCACACACAGCGGGTGAAACCTTCGTAGAAGAGAAGATCTGGATGGGCAGTAAAGACACCGTTGCACTGGGTGTCGACGAAGATACTTTCGTTACGCTACCTCGTGGTCAAGCTAAGAACCTGAAGGCAAGCTTCGTTCTTGAGAAAGAGCTAGAAGCGCCAATCAGCAAAGGCGATGTGGTTGGTAAACTATTCTACCAAGTCGATGGTGAAGACGTTGCTGAATACCCACTACTAGCACTTGAAGATGTAGACCAAGGCAGCCTATTCAGCCGCCTATGGGACTACCTAGTTCTTCTGTTCAAGGGTTTATTCTAAACCAGCCAAAGGTTTGTTCTAAGTAAAACCTAAGCTTGTTGTCTAGCTAACCTAATGAGTAAGTTCATGATTTACTCATTAGTTAACCAAAAGCCGCCATGTGCGGCTTTTGTTGATCTTGAGTTCGGTGATATTTACACGTAATATTCCGCCTTATTACTCGTGTCTGTTGACCGAATACGCTTTTTATCGACATTTCGCCAATTTGCGAGAGTCTAGCCTTTTGGAGCTAATCATGAACATCAATTCTGATGCAAAACTAAAAGACCTCTTAGAGTTCCCTTGTTCATTCACTTACAAAGTAATGGGCCACGCTAAGCCAGAACTGACTGAGCTAGTGCTAGAAGTGATCCAGCGCCACGCTCCTGGTGACTACAGCCCAACGCTAAAACCGAGTGCGAAAGGTAACTACCACTCTGTTTCTATCAATATTACTGCGACTTCAATTGAACAAGTAGAAACTCTTTATAAAGAACTGGGCGAGATCGAAATCGTTCGTATGGTTCTGTAGTCTTTGATTACGCATGAAAAACAGCGGCTTATTGCCGCTGTTTTTGTTTAAAGCACAGTATCGACACCAAATTCATTCAACTTAATTTTAAATAAATACAAAGAAAGTTGAAAAACCTTGCAGTCCGTCTGTAGTTAGAATCATGTTTCGCGTTTATAATGCGTTCACTTTATTAATCCTTGAGGGAGTGCCGCTTTGCAAAATAAGCTAATCGTAAAAAAATTAGGCCGTCAGGATTATGAACCTGTATGGAAAGCCATGCATAAGTTCACAGACGAACGCACGGAAGAAGACGTAGACCAAGTTTGGTTGGTTGAACACAACCCTGTCTTCACTCAAGGACAAGCAGGCAAAGCTGAGCATGTTTTAAATGCCGGTGATATCCCTGTGATACAAAGTGACCGCGGCGGCCAAGTGACTTATCACGGCCCAGGTCAGTTAGTTGCTTACTTTCTGATTAACATTCGCCGCAAGAAATTCGGAGTGCGTGATTTGGTTACTCATATCGAGAACCTCGTAATCAACACTCTGAAAGCTTACAATATAGATTCAGCTGCCCGACCTGACGCTCCTGGTGTTTATGTCGATGGCAAGAAAATCTGTTCACTCGGATTACGTATTCGACGTGGCTGCTCGTTCCACGGGCTAGCACTGAACGTCGATATGGACCTGTCTCCATTCCTACGTATTAACCCATGTGGTTATCAAGGTATGGAAATGGCACAGGTCAGCCAACTTGGCGGACCAAGTGAACTAGAAAACGTTGAGCAACAGTTAATACAAGAGCTCGTAGAGCTACTCGGCTATGACCAAGTAGACATTCAAGCCACCAGTAACATTACAGCAGAAGCATAAAATCATGAGCAAACCAATCCAAATGGAAAAAGGCGTTAAATATCGTGACGCTGACAAAATGGCATTAATTCCCGTAAAGAATATGCCTGCTGAACAGAAAGAAGTTCTACGTAAGCCTGAATGGATGAAGATTAAACTTCCTTCAGACAGCCATCGTATTCAAGAAATCAAATCAGCAATGCGCAAAAACAACCTGCACTCAGTTTGTGAAGAAGCGTCTTGCCCTAACCTAGCCGAGTGTTTCAATCACGGTACGGCAACGTTTATGATTCTTGGCGCTATCTGTACTCGTCGCTGCCCGTTCTGTGATGTTGCCCATGGTCGTCCTGTTGCTCCTGAAGCAGAAGAGCCGAAGAAACTGGCTAAGACGATTAAAGACATGAAACTGAAGTACGTAGTAATCACTTCAGTTGACCGTGATGACTTGCGTGACGGCGGTGCTCAGCACTTTGCTGATTGTAACCGTGAGATTCGCGAACTAAACCCACATATTCGTATCGAAACACTGGTTCCAGACTTCCGCGGTCGTATGGATGTTGCGCTTGATCTAATGAAAGACAACCCGCCAGATGTTTTCAACCACAACCTAGAGACAGCGCCACGTCTATACCGTAAAGCGCGTCCAGGTGCGAACTACAAGTGGTCTCTTGATCTACTGAAGAAATTCAAAGAGCAGCACCCTGATATTCCAACAAAATCAGGTGTGATGATGGGTCTTGGTGAGACGAAAGAAGAGATCGTTCAAGTACTGAAAGACCTTCGCGAACATGGTGTGACTATGCTGACACTAGGCCAATACCTAGCACCAAGCCGCCACCACTTACCAGTAGAACGCTACGTGCCGCCTTCTGAGTTCGATGAGCTGAAAGAGATTGCTCTAGAGCTTGGCTTCACTCACGCAGCTTGTGGTCCATTTGTACGTTCTTCTTACCATGCAGACTTACAAGCTCAAGGTATGGAAATTAAGTAAGCCATTACTTAACTCCCCTCTATTTGAAAGGCGCATCCCCTCAGGTATGCGCCTTTTTAGTATCGACAAACTGTCACGTTACATCGCCATCATTCAGATACAACAAAGCCGCTCTATGAGAGCGGCTTTGTTAAATTAAGACGAGTGAACAATAGACAAATAGACAATAATGGCTAATTAGCCGAAAGAAGCCCAGATAACCGTTGCTACCAAGATTGGGCACACGAACTTCACATACATAGGCCAAACCTTACCAAACCAACCCAATTGGAAATCAGAGCAACCTTGCTCAAGCTCTTTCACTTTTGAAGCTCGGCTCCATACCCAACCACCAAACACACAGAACATCAGTGCAGCGACTGGTTGAAGGTACTGAGTTGCAATCATCGCTACCATGCCAAACATCGCAGCAAAGTTGTAAACAATCACCACACTAAACAGCGCGATAGCGCCACCAATCACCCAACTTGTTGACGTACGTTTAGTATTGAAGCGCTCACTCACTAACGCTACCGGGCCTTCTAACATTGAGATAGAAGAAGTCAGCGCGGCAATGGTTAGTAACAAGAAGAAAACAATTGCGAAGATCTGACCAAGCACACCTAAGCTATCAAACATCAACGGCAGAACAGTGAATACCAGTGTGTCAGAGCTCAATAGTGAACCGTCTTCCGCATAGATTTGAACGCCTTTTTGCATCGCAACAAACATTGCAGGCATTACTACCAAACCAGCAATAAAAGCCACTGCAGTATCTACCAGCGTCACGTTCATCGCCATTTTTGGCAGGTTTTCTTTCTTACTTAAGTAAGAGCCATAAACCAACATTGAACAGCCACCAATCGTTAGCGAGAAGAAGCCTTGCCCCATCGCCGCTAGAATCAGCTTTCTATCCCACACTTTCTCAAAGTCTGGAACTAGGTAATGTTTTAAGCCTTCCATCGCACCAGCTTGCGTCATGATGTAGACAAACAATAGGCCGAACAACACAAACAGTGCTGGCATCAAACGCGTCGACCACTTCTCGATGCCTTGCTTAACACCACCCTGTACAATCAGAATCGTCAGCACATAGAACGCGACGGTACCAAATACATTACGCTCAACGCTGAAGCCTTTAAACCAATCAGCAGCAGCCTCTAAACCAATCAGATCAGCGACGGCGCCAATTAGGAAGCAGATTAACCAACCACCAACAATACTATAAAACGCCAATACGGCACTTGGTACACTTAAGCCAATCCAACCGACAAACTCACCGACTTTTTTACCTAAAGGGTTTGCCGTCAACGAGCGCATGCTATCAACTGGATTTGCTTGGCCGTGACGACCGATCGCCATCTCAACCACTAGCATTGGGAAAGCAACCACAAAGATCATGATCAAATAGACCAAAAGGAAAGCACCGCCACCATTGCTGGCAACTTGAGTCGGGAACCCCCAAATATTACCTAAGCCAACCGCTGCACCAGCCGCTGCTAAAATAAAGCCTAAACGAGAGCTAAAATGCTCTCTTGAAGAGGAAGATTGTTGGTCCATATCGCCCGCATTAAAAATCAGTGAACTAGTTGAGAAGTACAGTAATAAAAAGCAATGATAGGTACAACCAATAAATGAACAATTATCTAATTTTTACAATCAATACGCTATTTAGAACCATAAAATTAACAAACGACCAGTCTTATCGTTCAATTAAAAGCAATAAAGCGAGATGGCAGGCTTGAAAAGGAAATGGATTAAATTGAGATAAATACTCGCCGTGTGGCTACATTTGTACAAACAAAAAGAGCACCAACCGATGCTCTTGCTATTCATAAGTCGATCCAGATTAGATCGTGAAGACTTGATAGTCTTTTAGGTTCGGAATGATTTCATGCAACTCTTGCTCTTGTTCCGCCATCTCATCAAGAGAATCACAGAACTCGTTTGCTTCTTCTTGTACTTGTTGAGAGTGTTCTTTCATTCGCTCTTCAACTTTCAGCTTTAATTCAGCCATACTGTCAGCTAGTTCGGTAAGGTTTAGACCACCGTCTTGTTTCATTTTTTCTGACATCGCATTAAAAGCGCTAGAAATAAATTCTTGGTTAAAGATCTCTTTAGCCTTCTCGAAATCTTCAGACCAACCATTGGCCATCGAATCAAAGCTTTCTGCTGGTAGCACTAACTCGCCATCTTTATAGTAACGCGCTTCCAGCTCAGCAAAGTAGGTTTTCATTGATTCTTTTACATTATCAAACGACTCTGGAGAATCTAGGCTGGCAGCGATGTCATCAATAACATCATTCGCCAAGGCTAAGCTGTCATTCGCCATTTGTTTTGCGCGTGGTAAGTACTCACTCATGTTTTCGCGGTATTTCTCAATCGCCGCTTGTTGGTTGGCATCAAGCTCAACCTTCTCACCATGAATATAGAGATCGTTGTTGCCATCAAAAACGGCAGTATCGCCATTCACTTGATGGATTTCGACTTTTTGATCATCGATTCGTAATTCATTCTTCAAATCAACGCGACACTGAGCAGCAAAAGTTGGCAGGCTCACAAAAGAGATTACCGCTGTTAACGATGCGATTAATACATTGTTTTTCATAAATACATTGCTTTTCATAACATCCTCTCATCAATCTGACAAATTACTATACCTTGGGTTTATACTTCTTTGTCAGAGCAACGTCTTATATTCCTTAGCCAATTATTCAGTCAACCGATATCACTTCGTAGCAAAACTGTTTATCAGCAACTTTAAATTCAATTTCATCACCGACTTCTTTACCCATTAACGCCTGACCAAAAGGTGCATTTGCCGTCACGATAGCTACTTCATTATCATTCCACGTAACAGACAGCCCACCAACTCTCGGCCCCATAAAAAAGTGCTTATATTGGTCATGTTCGTCAATCACCACCACATAGCTGCTCACCGTAATCTTTTCACTGTCACGCAATACAAGATTTCGGTAACACTGAATATCACCTTCACACTCTTGCACCCTCACCGCTTGACCATGGGCAAGATATGAAGCTTCTAGCGCCAATGTATCGTACTTATGTTCAGGCACTGTCTCTTCATCTGTCGCAGCGTCAATCGCGCATTGAGTGGCAGATTGTGCGATACGTAATCGGGATTCGAGTTGCTCTATAATTATTTGGCGAAGCTCAGACTTATTCATACTATTGGGGTGCTTTTCTATAGGAGCTACAGAATAGAATTAGGTACAATCAGGTGCAAGACATTTGATTCATCAAGCGGCGCTATCATGAATAGGCGCCCGCTTTAGCATCAATACGACACTTAATAACTCAGGTAGAACATAAATGATTGAGCAGAAGCTAAAACAAGTATTCGGATTCGACTCACTGCGTAATGGACAAAAGCAAGTCATTAATAATGTTCTATCTGGTCACTCAACTGCGGCCATATTCCCTACAGGCTCAGGTAAATCTCTGTGTTATCAATTACCAGCATTAGAATTGCCGCACTTAACCTTGGTGATATCACCGCTGTTAGCCTTAATGAAAGACCAACTCAGCTTCTTACACAGTAAAGGCATCAGCGCGGCTGCAATCGAATCAAGCCAAGACAGACAAACCACACAACAGGTTATGCAGTCGGTACGTAACGGTGACACAAAAATCCTAATGATCTCGGTTGAACGCTTGAAGAACGAACGCTTTCGTCAGTTTATCTCCCAAGTGCCTATCTCGTTACTTGTGGTCGATGAGGCGCACTGCATCTCGGAATGGGGTCACAACTTCAGACCAGACTACCTGAAGCTTCCTCAATACCAAAAGCAGCTCAATATTCCTCAAGTGCTATTGCTCACGGCAACCGCGACGACCTCTGTTATCCAAGATATGAAGTCTAAGTTTGATATCGATGAGGAACGTGTAGTAGTTACCGGCTTCTATCGTCAAAACCTAGACCTTTCAATTCAACCTTGCGAACAAGCCAGCAAACTAGAAACCTTGTGCAATGTCGTCAACCAAGCTTCTCTCGCTCCGACTATTGTGTATGTCACCCTTCAACAAACAGCAGAGATGGTGGCTCAGCAACTTCGCAATGCTGGCGTTAATGCGGTGGCTTACCATGCGGGTCTTAAGCCTGAAAATAGAGATGCTATTCAACATCAATTCATGAATGATGAAGTGAGCTGTATCGTCGCAACCATTGCGTTTGGTATGGGCGTGGATAAGTCCAACATTCGCCGAGTAATTCACTTTGATTTACCAAAGTCGATAGAGAACTACTCACAAGAGATCGGCAGAGCTGGCCGAGATGGTCAAGCGTCTGAATGTATTCTACTCGCTAACAAACATGGTTTAAGCACACTCGAGAACTTCGTTTTTGGTGATACGCCCGACAACATATCGATCCAGGCAGTATTGAAAGAGATCTACGAAAATCAAAACATTGGCGCTTCTGGCTCGAACCAATGGGAGCTCATGCTTAACCAGCTATCACGTGAATCCAACATTCGTCAATTACCGCTTAAAACACTACTGGTGTATCTCGAAATTGAAGGTGTGATTGAGCCGAAGTACAGCTACTTTGCTGATTACAAATTTAAGTTCATTCGCCCAAAGCAGCAGATCACAGAGCAATTTCAAAGTGAACGTCGTCAATTTGTAGAAGCGATTTTCCAATGCTCTCCTCAAGCAAGAGTGTGGTGCCAAGTCGACTTCGATGCACTTTGGACTCACTTCCAAGCCGATCGTCAGCGCGTAATTGCAGCTATCGATTACTTCAATGAACAAGGTTGGATTGAATTGGAGAGCAAGCAGATCACGGATGTCTACACGATCCACAATACTTCTGAAGATATGATGCAACTGTCCGAGCGTCTAACTGAGTTGTTTAAAGCAAAAGAGAACAGCGAGATAAACCGTCTTAACCAAATGCTGAATTTCTTTGAGGCGGATACTTGCCTTAGCTCACGCCTTGCGAGTTACTTTGCTGATGATAAAGCACCAACAAACTGCGGTCACTGCTCTGTATGTAGAGGAGAGGTGGCAATCTTACCAACCGTTGATGTTGAACCTGTCGATGATGAGACGGTGATGACATGGATACATGAATTTATTTCTGCTAGCCAACAATTGATTACCGACGAAGCTATTACTCGCTTCTTATGCGGAATCGCCACCCCACTTTCAACCAAGCTTAAAGCCAGCAAAATGGTTGGTTACGGTAAGCTAGAGCAGCAACCATTCAGTGATACCTTAGCGCGAGTTAAGCAACTTCCTAGATAAGCTAATTTCCTTGATTAGAAAAAACCGACTAGGTTATCAAACCTAGTCGGCATTCAAATACCAACACTTCTAAATCTATACTCCCAACGCCTTACCCTGAAAGAAACTCAACTGGCGCATTTGATCTTTGGGTTGCAGCATCACACTTAAACCAAGCAAGCGTATTTCTCGCCCCTGTTGTCTTTTCAGTATTTCACTTAACAGTTCTTTGAAGTGTTCACGATCTAAAGAGGCGTGGATATGCTCAATAGTAGTTTGTTGAAAGTCGGCAAACTTGAGCTTAATGCCCTGTTTGATGATCGCTTTGCTTGGGCAGGCTTTTTCTAAACGAGTTTCGAGTTCAGGAAACAACTTGTCTTCGATTACTTGCCAGCATTCGGCGTAGGTTGAAATATTTTGGGTAAAGGTGCGCTCTACGCCTACCGATTTTCGCTCGCGCTCGATGATAACTTCTCGATCATCAATGCCATGACTGCGCTTCCAGAGTGATGCACCTTGACGGCCAAACTTGAGTAGCAGGTCTCGATAGTCAGACTCCTTGATATCCTTACAAGTAAAAAAGCCTGCTTGATGCAACTTTTCAATACTCACCTTGCCGACACCAGGAATCTTTTCAAGTGGTAGCTCATCGATCACTGATTGCACATCTTGTGGAGGGATAACAAACTGACCATTGGGCTTATTCAGATCCGAGGCCACTTTCGCCAAAAATTTAATCGGTGCAATACCTGCAGAAGCCGTCAGATTTAGTTCATTCCAAATATCACGGCGAATCGACTCAGCAATAAGTGTAGCTGAACCATGACACTGCTTAGAATCGGTGACATCAAGGAAAGCTTCATCCAAAGAAAGAGGCTCAATGACTGATGTGTATCGAGAGAAGATTTCACGGATCTTTTTAGATATCTCGACATAGACCGACATTCTTCCCGGCACAACCAATAGATTAGGACAAAGCTGTAGGGCTTTTCCTGTCGGCATTGCAGAGCGAACACCAAACTTGCGGGCTTCATAATTACAGGTGCTCAAAACGCCGCGTTGCTTTTCATGCCCACCAACAGCTAACGGGCGATTTCGGTAAGCAGGGTTATCACGCATTTCTACAGCCGCGTAAAAACAATCCATATCGACATGAATTATTTTTCTTACTCTCTCTTCACCCGCGCTACACATCTAGGAATTACTCGACCTTACAACTGTATCTATAAACAGTATAATCCAATTATTATCAGATTTAAAACGATCTCGAGTCCAGCTAAAGAGGTTTCGCTTCAATAGTCATAAGCTCTTCTGATACTATTGTTAACGAGTATTTAGTCTATAAGTAGGGATCGCTTGTGAGTGAAAAAATACTAGTAGTGGAAGATAGCCGAGCATTCCGCAACTACCTGTACCAACAGCTTAAAAATAGCGGTTATGAGGTCGCACTTGCTGAATCGATTGCAGAGGCAAAAAACATCTTGGAACAAGAGACGGATTTCTTGTGTGCCGTATTAGATTACTGTTTACCTGACGGGCAAGACGGTGAGATCATTGATCTCGTATTAAGCTATCAACAGAAAATAATTGTTCTTACCGGGATGTTCGACAATCAACTGCGAGAGCAAGTCCTAGCAAAAGGCGTTATTGACTACATACTTAAAGACAGTATGTCATCAGTAAGCTACCTACTCCCTCTGGTTCAAAGAATTTCAAATAATCGTCACCACAAAGCATTGGTTGTCGATGATTCTGCGGTCGTTCGCCGTTACATAGCTCAACTTCTAGAACACCAATATATCCAAACTATCCAAGCCGAAGACGGCGAACAAGCATTAAAGCTTCTTCATAACGACCCTGAGATTACATTCGTTGTTACAGATCATGATATGCCGAAGAAAGATGGTATAGCGATGATCCGTGATATTCGACGTGATCATGATAGAAACCAATTAGCTATTCTAGGACTGTCAGGCAGCGATGACCGCACCATGACAGCTCGATTTCTGAAAGCAGGAGCTAACGACTTCCTTTACAAACCTTTTAACCAAGAAGAGTTTTTCTGCCGAATCCATCAACTGCTTGATATGAAAGAAGCGGCCAATGAGCTGTTTCGACATGCCAACGAGGATGCTCTTACTGGCTTATGGAATCGTCGCTACCTGTTCAATCATCCTTGTAAGGGCTGCGATCAACGAAATATCGCGATGATGGATATCGACTTCTTTAAGAAAGTGAATGATACCTTTGGCCACGATGGTGGTGATGCCGTGCTGATCGATGTAGGGAAAATCATCAAAGATCATTTTAAAGACGATGTCGCTGTACGCTTCGGGGGTGAAGAGTTTTGTATTCAGTCATGCGGTGCGTTTGAGAGCTTTGTTGACAATTTAGAGTCCATGAGAGAAGCCATTGAAAGCCACGTAGTTGTACATGACTCTCAAAGAATCAAGGTCAGTATCAGTATCGGCGTAACCGATTTAGACGCGAAGTTAGATGAACAGATCAAAGCCGCTGACGAGCTTCTTTATACGGCAAAAGAGCAAGGTAGAAACCAGCTAGTGTTTGCGCGTAACAGCATGCAAATCGAACAATAGGCATTCGTTTTTGTTTCCATTTTTAATCTGCCAAGATAAATGACTAAGCCTCAAAACCAAAAAAGCTCAAGACGATAATCTTGAGCTTTTCAATTTAAGGGCACAGATAACTCTATCCCTATGACTGTCACTAATTAGGCGATACGGTCTTTACTCCAAGCCGCTTCTTTTTGTTGGCGTTCAGCTAGCTTCTCTTCACGGTAAGCTTCACGTGCTTCACGCTTCTTGCGCGCGTCACAGGGTTCAGGACAGTTACATACTTTATCAATACCAACAGCACCTAAGCCACCACAGCTACCTTTCACAACTTTCTTTTGGATAATGTAGCCAATTGACATTGCTGCGATTACTGCAAGAAAAACACCAAATGTAATCAGAAATGTATTCATAATTATCTCGCTTACCTTATTTACCTAAGTATGGCTTAAATGCTTCAGAAGCAATTTCTTTAAAGCCATCTGCTGTTTTTACCACCATGAACACTGGAATGTTATGTTGGTTTGCGACTTCCATTCCTTTTTCCTCACCTAAGACCATAAGGCCAGTAGATAAGCCGTCTGCAGTCATTGAAGACGGGTTTAAAACAGTCACAGAAACCACTTTATGATGAAGAGGCTTTCCTGTTTCTGGGTTGATGATGTGTGAGTAACGAACACCATCACGCTCAAAATAGTTGCGGTAGTCACCAGACGTTGCGATCGCCATATCACCAGGTTCGATGATCTCTTGAATGTTGCGTTCGTCAATACTTGGCTTCTCGATGGCAATACGCCAGCCTACATTTTCTCGGTTTAGGCCTTTCAAGCGGATTTCACCACCTACTTCTACCATGTAGTTGTGAATACCAATTGAATCAAGGTAATCAGCAACAACATCAACGCCCCAACCTTTTGCAATGGTTGACAGGTCGACGTACAAATTAGGCAAGTCTTTAGTTAACTTGTTGCCTTCAACGCTCAAGTGATGAATACCAACTTTAGCTTTACGAGCAGCAAGCTCTTCATCTGATGGAACCACTTCCGGACGAGCTTCAGGACCAAAACCCCAAAGGTTAACTAATGGACCAACCGTAACATCCAGCGCACCTTCAGTAAGACCGTTCAAACGAATTGCTTCTTTCACAACGATAGCGGTTTGTTCAGAGACTTCGAATGCGTCCGCACCTTTGTGTTGGTTGAAACGACTCAGCTCTGAGTCTTCACGGTAAGTCGACATTTGATCATTCACTTCTTCAAGTAGACGATCGATCTCAGTATGAACTTCGTTAGACTCCGGAAATTCATCACCATTGATGTATTTAATATTGTAACTGGTGCCCATTGTCGGGCCACTTAAATGCACTTGCTCTCTTGGCTGTTCACAGCCAGCAAGAAAAATTAAAGAAGTTAATGCAACAAGCCAAATTCTCACTTGCTTACTCCTGTCTAATGTTGAGGATTTATATAAGGAAAAATAAGAGTAAAAAATAGGTATTTTGAATGCCTTACTCTTTCTTATATAAGCCAGTATGTTGTCAAAAATAGTCTTAGAAAAACAAATGGCTGACTCGTGAGAGTCAGCCATAATATCAATCACTTAAATGGATTAACCACCGAAGTCATCTAGTAGGATGTTTTCATCTTCTACACCAAGATCTTTCAGCATGCCGATAACAGCCGCATTCATCATTGGTGGACCACACATGTAGTACTCACAGTCTTCAGGAGCTTCGTGATCCTTCAGGTAGTTCTCGTACAATACGTTGTGGATGAAACCTGTGTAACCGTCCCAGTTGTCCTCAGGTTGAGGATCAGACAGTGCACAGTGCCACACGAAGTTCTCGTTTGCAGCCGCTAGGCCATCGAAATCTTCAATGTAGAACATCTCACGCTTAGAACGTGCACCATACCAGTAAGACATCTTACGAGTAGAGTTAAGACGCTTAAGTTGGTCGAAGATATGTGAACGCATTGGCGCCATACCTGCACCACCACCGATGAATACCATTTCATTGTCTGTGTCTTTAGCAAAGAACTCACCAAATGGACCAGAAATAGTACATTTGTCGCCTTCTTTAAGAGACCAGATGTATGAAGACATCACACCAGGAGCTACGTCAGGGTTGTTTGGCGGCGGAGTTGCGATACGCACGTTAAGCTTGATGATGCCTTTCTCTTCTGGGTATGAAGCCATAGAGTAAGCACGGATCGAATGCTCTTTAACGATAGACTCGTAACGGAACAAGTTGAACTTATCCCAGTCACCACGGTATTCCTCAGGAATATCGTAATCTGCGTATTTCACGTGATGTGGTTCAGCTTCAATCTGAATGTAACCACCCGCGCGGAACGGTACTTCTTCACCTTCAGGGATTGCTAGAGCAAGTTCTTTGATGAAAGTAGCTTCGTTGTTATTCGAGATAACAGTACATTCCCACTTTTTAACACCAAAGATATCTTCGTCTAGTTCAATCTCCATGTCAGTTTTCATAGCAACTTGACATGCAAGACGTTCGCCTTCGCGAGCTTCGCCTTTTGTGATGTGATCAAGTTCAGTTGGCAGGATGTCGCCACCGCCAGACTTAACTTTTACACGACACTGACCACAAGAGCCACCGCCACCACAAGCAGAAGATACGAAGATACCAGCGCCAGCTAGGGCACCAAGTAGCTTGCTACCAGGTTGAGTAACGATCGCCTTTTCAGGGTCGCCGTTTACTGAAATAGTGATGTCACCTGATGGTACCAGCTTAGACTTAGCGAAAAGAATCACTAGTACTAGAGCCAATACAATAATGGTAAACATCGCTACGCCAAGAATAATGCTTTGCATTTGTTATTCCTTATTACTGGGTGCTTACCCTACAGTTGAACACCAGAGAAAGACATAAAGCCTAACGCCATCAGACCAACAGTAATGAACGTGATACCAAGGCCACGTAGACCTGGAGGTACGTCAGAGTACTTCATCTTCTCACGGATACCCGCAAGAGCAACGATAGCTAACATCCAACCCACACCAGAACCGAAGCCGTAAACAACAGATTCAGCAAAGTTATAGTCACGAGTTACCATGAAAGATACACCACCAAAGATTGCACAGTTAACTGTGATCAGTGGAAGGAAGATACCTAGTGCGTTGTACAAAGGTGGGAAGAAACGGTCTAGAACCATCTCTAGGATTTGCACAAGTGCCGCGATAACACCGATGAATGCGATGAAGTTAAGGAAACTTAAATCGACACCTTCAACAAGCGCGTTTTCTTTTAGGATGTGTGTGTAAACAAGGTTGTTTACAGGAACAGCGATTGTAAGTACTACAACTACCGCAACACCAAGACCAAAAGAAGTTTTAACTTTCTTAGATACCGCTAGGAATGTACACATACCTAGGAAGAAAGAAAGCGCCATGTTTTCGATGAAAATCGATTTAACTAGCAGACTAATATAATGTTCCATGACTACCTTACCCCTTCGCTTCTACTTGTTCTGGTTTGAACACACGAATTGCCCAAATCAAGAAACCAATTAGGAAGAATGCAGAAGGTGCTAGAAGCATCAAGCCGTTTGGCTGATACCAACCACCGTTGCTCACTAGAGGTAGTACTTCCATACCAAATAGTTTGCCAGAGCCTAGAAGCTCACGGAAGAAACCAACAGTGATAAGAACGAAACCGTAACCAAGACCGTTACCAAGACCATCGATTAGAGATGGGATTGGTGCAGACTTCATTGCGAATGCTTCAGCACGACCCATTACAATACAGTTAGTAATGATTAGGCCAACGAATACAGATAGCTGCTTAGAGATATCGTATAGGTATGCTTTAAGCACTTGGTCTACCACGATTACTAGTGATGCGATAATTGCCATCTGAACGATGATACGCACACTGTTAGGAATGTGGTTACGGATCAAAGAAACGAAGAAGTTAGACAGAGCAGTAACAAACATTACCGCGATAGTCATAACAAATGCTGTTTCTAGCTTAGTGGTTACCGCAAGAGCAGAACACACACCAAGAACCTGTAGCGCAATTGGGTTGTTGTCCAACACCGGCGCTAAGATGCTCTTTTTAATTTCTTTTGCACTAGACATTAGTTCAGACCTCCGTCACGAACTTTTGCTAGGAACGGACCAAAGCCCATATCACCTAACCAGAAGTCAAATGTATGTTGAACACCAACGCTAGTCAGTGTTGCACCAGAAAGGCCATCTACACCGTGCTCAGAACCTTGAGGAGCGCCACCTTTAACAACCTGAATAGCAGGCTTGTGGTTTTCGTCGAATAATTTCTTACCAACGAATTGAGCACGCCAAGTTGGGTTCTCAACTTCACCACCAAGTCCAGGAGTTTCACCTTGCTCGTAGTAAGTGATACCAGAAACTGTGTTGCCATCAGTTTCTACCGCAACGAATGCGTACATCATTGACCATAGACCGTTACCGTGAACAGGGATGATAACTTTAGAAGTTTCAGCGCCATCTTTCACTAGGTATACAGTACCCGTGTTAGCACGACGAATGATCTTAGCGATGTCATCTTCAGCTGAAAGCTTGATTGACTGAGCTGGATCTTTTGCCGCTTTACGTTGGTCGTATGCAGCAGCGTCGCCGTCAACGAAATCGCCAGTAGCGAAATCAACTAGACGAGGTTCAATGTTCTCTGCGTACAGTGCTGGAATATTACCCGCAAGTTCAATGCCCGCAACTTCAAGGATCTTAGTTTGCTGATCCAGAACTGCGTTAGCTTGTTGCTTAGGTTTAAGAACAACTGCAGCTGTTGAAACGATGATTGAGCACACTAAGCTCAATGCGATAACAACAAACAGCGTCTTTTTAATGCTATCGTTATTACTTGCCATAGCGCGCTAGTCTCCGCTTAATGTTCTTCTCGATTACAACGTGGTCAAACAGAGGAGCAAATAGGTTTGCGAATAGGATCGCAAGCATCATGCCTTCTGGGTATGCAGGGTTAACTACACGAATCATTACACACATTGCGCCGATTAGGATGCCGTACCACCACTTACCACCATTGGTAAATGACGCTGATACAGGGTCTGTTGCCATGAAGAACATACCAAATGCGAAGCCACCTAGAACTAGGTGCCAGTGCCAAGGCATGCTGAACATTGCGTTAGTGTCAGAACCGATCACATTAAACAATGTTGATACAGCAATCATACCGATCATAACACCAGCAATGATGCGCCATGAAGCAATGCCCATGTATACGATCATTGCAGCACCGATCATAAGTGCAAGCGTTGATACTTCACCGATAGAACCTGGAATGTTACCAATGAATGCGTCCATCCAAGTGATCGTCTCACCAGATACCGTGTTCATTAGCGCGCTACCACCGCCTTGAGCCCATTGGCTAAGCGCTGTTGCACCAGAGAAACCGTCAGCTGCAGTCCAAACTACGTCACCAGAAATCTGAGCAGGGTATGCAAAGAATAGGAACGCACGGCCAGCAAGTGCAGGGTTTAGGAAGTTACGACCCGTACCACCAAAGATCTCTTTAGCAACAACAACACCGAAGGTAATACCTAGTGCAGCTTGCCATAGAGGAAGTGTTGGCGGAACAATAAGCGCGAACAAGATAGAAGTAACAAAGAAACCTTCGTTAACTTCGTGCTTACGCACCATACAGAACAGTACTTCCCAGAAACCACCAACGATAAAGACCGTCGCGTAGATAGGTAAGAAGTAAGTCGCACCCAAGAGCATCTTACTGCCCCAACCTGCATCGGCTCCTAAGGAGGCTCCAAGCATTTCGGTTAGCCAGTAGTGCCAGTTACCATCAATGATAGAAACTAGTTCTGCACCTGAATACATGTGGTTTAGTGCTGCAATAGCTTGACCACCTGCGTTGTACATACCCCAGAACATTGCTGGGAATACCGCAAGCCAAACCATGATCATGATACGTTTTAAGTCAACGCTATCACGGACATGCGAGCTTTTCTTTGTAACTGTACCTGGTGTGTAGAAAAGTGTTGCTGCAGCTTCGTAAAGCGCAAACCACGTTTCGTGTTTACCACCTGGTTCAAAATGATGCTCGATGTCTTCAATAAACTTTTTAAGGCCCATGAAAATTACCCTTCCTTCACAATTGTATCTAGGCATTCACGAAGTAACTGACCGTACTCGTACTTACCAGGACATACAAAGGTACACAGTGCTAAATCTTCTTCATCTAGCTCTAGCGCACCAAGTGCTTGTGCACTATCAACGTCGCCAGCACATAGATCGCGAAGCAGCAAAGTAGGCTCCATATCTAATGGCATTACTTTCTCGTAGTTACCAATTGGAACCATAGAGCGATCACTACCGTTTGTTGTCGTTGTCATGTTGAACAACTGACCTTTAAACACGTGACCAAGGAATGAACGAGTAACAGAGAACTTGTTCTTACCAGGCATAGCCCAGCCAAATAGCTCTTTATCACGACCTTCACGAAGAACCGAAACCTGTTGATGGTAACGGCCAAGGTAAGCATGTGGACCTGAAGCGTGAACACCAGATAATACTGAACCTGAGATCAGGCGAACTTCACCTGGCATCAACTCGCTGTCCGTCAACTCTTCAAGGCTAGCACCAATTTGAGTACGAACTAGGCGTGGGTTATTAACTACTGGACCAGCCAGAGAAACAACACGCTCAGAGTAAATCTCACCAGTAAGGAACAACTTACCGAATGCGATAACGTCTTGGTAGTTAATGCTCCACGCTACATTTTGTGCATTTACCGGGTATAGGTAATGCATATGCGTGCCTGCAAGACCTGCAGGGTGTGGGCCATCAAAAACATGTTCTTCAACGTTAGACTGAGCTGAACGAGGCAAGCTAGTACCTTTTTTACAAACGTACACTTTACCGTTAGTCAGAGTTGAAAGAAGATCTAAACCAGCAACGAAAGCATCAGACTGCTCGTTAATGATTAATTCTGGCTCAGCTGCTAGCGGATTAGTATCCATAGCAGTAACGAAAATAGCCTGAGTTTCAGAATCAACTGCTGGAACCTTGCTGAACGGACGAGTTCGCAAAGCGGTCCATGCGCCAGACTCAACTAACTGAGCTTTAACCGTTTCACGGTCAAGACTTGCTAGTTGGTTAGCTTCATAGCTATTGAACGTGATTTGCTCATTGCCTGCTACTTCAATCACTACTGATTGAAGAACACGCTTAGCACCACGGTTCACTTCAATAACTTTACCGCTTGCTGGAGAAGTAAATACAACACCTGGGTTCTTTTTATCTGCAAAAAGAACTTGGCCTTTCTTCACTTCATCACCAACGCGAGCATGCATCGTAGGACGCATACCAACGTACTCTTCGCCAAGCAAGGCGACTTTAGTGATGGACTTACCATCATTAATCACCTGGGATGGAGTTCCTGCGATAGGAAGATCCAAACCCTTCTTTATTGTAATCATACGCACTTGCACTACTTTATCGGGAAAAAGATTCTTTTAATTGCGTAAATTCAGGACGTTTTAAAATCGCCCTTAGACACGACATTACAGTGTCCGGTTTTGGTAAATTTGAGATACCAAAATCGCAACATTACATTAATAAATTCACCACAAAGATTATGTGAGATTTATCAGGTGCCGTATTCTAGCATTTTTTGACAACTTGATGCCATGACCAATAACTTGAATACGGCCTATATTTGGTGAGATTTGAAGCATATGGACTCTAAAATATGTATAAATTTGACGAGCCGCACAGATAAAATGGCTTTTGAATCGTGTTTTAAACAAGAGATTAATACTCTGTCACAAACTCATATTTTTCGAGTTATGTTGAAACACTGTTAATAAAAACACTACTCGTTGTGGGTATTTTCAACCGCTCGATTTACCATCAGTTTGAGTGATATAACAACGAAAAACAGATGTATTTGGCAACAAAAAAGGTGGCATCGCCACCTCTTCTATATTCGATTACTCTACTATTTCCCACCGCCCATACACATTGGGCTATCTGGCACGTTATCTAGCTGCTTCAACCATTCATCTTTTGTATAAGTGTGAATGGACAGTGCGTGAATATTGTTCGCAAGCTCTTCTGAAAGAGCTTTATTTACCGCTCGATGACGAGCAATAAGGCGTAAACCTTCAAACGCATCGCTGACAACAATCACTTTAAAATGACTCTCAGAACCGGCCGGAACATTGTGCATATAGCTCTCATTGATCACGTTTAAATGACTTGGTGAAAACTCATTGTGCAATTTTGTTTCGATAACTTCTTGGATCATTGTGATTCCTTTATAACGTATTGGCATTATCCGTGGGGTGAGTATAAACCCTAATAGGTCGAGTGTCCGAGTATTTAATAGCGAATGGCATAGGTTTGGTTGAGTTTTATCTATCTTGTTCAGGCCGCATTTGAGACAATATCTTTGTTATTTCTTACATAAGTATCTCAAGCAATGAAAACCGAACTTACCTTTCACGACAGAACTTTGACCTTACATCGTTTCCCAAAACGTTCAAATGAAACCCTTCAAGCTTGGGATGCGGGCGACGAATACCTGATCAGTCATGTTGAAGAGATGAATCTTGAACCTGGCAAACACATTCTGATCATGAACGACAGCTTTGGTGCCCTATCCGCTTGGTTCTCGAAAGATCATGATGTCACCATGATGAGCGACTCATTTATTTCTCATCGCGGTGCGCTAAAAAACTTACAGCGTAATCAATGTAATCGAGTCAACTTTTTAAACACCATGGATGATATCCCGCACGGTATCGACCTTGTGATCATGCAGCTACCAAAGACCAACCGCCACCTAGTATGGCAGTTAAGTCAGTTACGCCAAGCACTGTCAGAAGGCTGCCAAGTGATCGGTGTCAACAAAGTCAAAGAGATCCACACCTCTACACTTAACCTTTTCGAGAAGTACCTAGGCGAGACCAAAACCTCGTTAGCGAAGAAAAAGCACCGCTTGGTTTTCTCTTCTCCAAATTGCCAACCTGTTCAAACGGTAGAGCCTTTTGTGGAGTGGGATGTAGACGGTGAAGATATCCGCCTGAAAAATTTACCAAATGTTTACTCAGGGGAAGCACTCGATCAAGGCGCTCGCTATATGCTAGAGCATATCCCTCAAGATCCAGAGCTGCGTCATATCATCGACCTAGGCTGTGGCAACGGTGTATTGAGCGTAAAAGCAGGGCAATTGAACCCACAAGCTCGTATTACCTGTGTGGATGAAAGCTTTATGGCTGTGGAGTCAGCACGCCAAAACGTCAAGGATAACCTTGGTGAAGACGGCAACTTCCAGTTCATCGCCAACAACTGTTTAGATGGCTTTAAGAAAAACAGCACCTACTTAGTGATGTGTAATCCTCCATTCCATCAGCAACAAGCGATTACTGATCACATTGCATGGCAAATGTTCTGTGATGCAAAGCATGTTCTTAGCAATGGAGGCAAATTAATTGTTATTGGCAACCGACACCTCGGATACGATGTCAAACTAGCGAGACTATTTGGTGAAGCTAACGTTGAAACGCTTGAACTAAACCAAAAATTTGAGATATTACAAGCAACAAGAGAGCCTGCGAATTTTAATAAATAAGCAGAAACGACTTCACAAGAATTTAAGATACCGAGCTTCTGGTGTGAATTTAGAAAGGATAAAGGAATGAAAAAACTGATTTTGGCTGCTTCTATTATGGCTTTGACAGCATGTTCAGCCCCTCAGCAAGAACAAATCAATGTAATGCCAGAAGCTTCACTAAGCTCAAGCAACCTTGTACAAGGCAAAACATACACACTAACCAGTAAAGATGTTCGTGCCGCTCAATATGTTGCATTGGTTGATAGTGGCCGTTCAAACATTCAACCAATTCATGCTAAGCAAAACATGCGTATTTCTCTAGAAAACGCTATTGCTCAGCAGTTAGAGTCTCAAGGTTTTCGTGCAAGCGTAAACAGTGAAAACTCAATTGTTTTGGAGATTCAAGAAGCGCTTGTTACCGTAGAACACACCATTATGGAAAACAAAATGGACGGTAAAGTAACGCTTGAAGTTACGGCTGAAACGCCTGAAGGCAAGTTAGTGAAAACATTCAACGGTACTGCAACGCGCACTGGTGCCTTGAGTGCGTCAAATGACGACATCTCTATGGTTCTTAATGACGTGATTAACTTGGTTCTTACGGAAATCGCTAACGACCAAGAGCTACAAACTTACATGAAGGAACGTTTCTAATGGTTCGTATTTTATCTTCTATCGCATTAATGTTGGTGAGCGTGAGCGTTTGGGCTGGTCCTAAAGTGAACGTAGAAACAACATTAGGCGACTTCACAATTGAGCTAAACCAAGAACAAGCACCGGTTAGCGCGGAGAACTTCCTAAAATACGTTGCAGACGGCAGCTACGAAGGCACTATCTTCCACCGTGTTATCCCTGGTTTTATGGCGCAAGGTGGCGGCTTCGATCAAGATATGAATCAACAAGCGACTTATGCTCCTATCAAAAATGAAGGCAGTAACGGCCTAAAGAATGATACAGCAACGATCGCAATGGCTCGTACCAATGCGCCTGATTCTGCAACTCGCCAGTTCTTCATTAACTTTTCAGATAACGACTTCTTAAACGCTAAAGGTGGCAACCCAGGTTACGCTGTATTCGGCAAAGTAACCGAAGGCTTTGACGTTGTTCAAAAAATGGCAACGATCCCAACTAAGCGAATGGGCCGCATGTCAGACATTCCAGTCGACCCAATCGTCATCACTAAAGTGACCCTTCTTAAGTAATCCAATGTAGCGCCCTTATTTCTTAAGGGCGTTTTTCTATACAAGGACGCCCTATGTCATCAGGCACTCCCTCTCTTTCTTGGATGCAGACTTTTCGCAGCTACCTAGATAAACGTCTACTTTGGGTGTTTATGCTCGGCTGTTCGAGTGGCTTCCCATGGGTTCTTATTGGATCCAACATGTCTGGCTGGCTAAAAGATGCAGGTTTAACGCGTGCTGCCATTGGCTACTTTGGTAGTGTGTTTGCCGTGTATGCGATTAACTTTTTATGGGCACCATTGGTAGACCGAGTAAAACTGCCGGTGCTTCACGCAATACTCGGCCAGCGCCGCAGTTGGATCTTTTTCTGCCAAACCATTGTTTTAATCGGCACCTTATTCATCGCAGGCGTCAATCCCGCAGAGAATTTGGCGTTTACCTCAATGTTGGCGCTCGCTATTGCCATTGCCTCAGCCACGCAAGACATCGCGATTGATGCATTTCGTATTGATACCTTCCCAAAATCCGAAGCATCAAAACTGCCGCAAGCTTCCGCAATGGCCGTAATTGGGTGGTGGACGGGTTATTCACTACCAGGCTACCTTGCCTTTATTAATGCAGACTCAATCGGTTGGAATGGCGTGTATTACGGAATGGCAGGTGTCGTTGTTGTATTAATGCTGTTTACTCTTTTTGTCGGAGAGCCAAATACACAACGTGAAGCCCTACAAGAACAAGCACAACAGCGACACAATAAAGTGGTCGGCTCAAAGCTTGTCGCTTGGTTCAGTGTGACGGTAATTGAACCATTTTATGATTTCTTCAAAAGAAACGGAGTTCAAGTTGCCATTACTCTATTGCTGTTTGTGTTCCTATTTAAGATAGGTGAAGCCTTCCTAGGTCGCATGTCGATCACCTTCTATAAAGAGATAGGTTTCAGTAATGAACAGATCGGTCATTACTCCAAGTTAATTGGCTGGGGCGCGACGATATTCTTCACTTTGGTAGGCAGTGTCTTCAATGTGAAATTCGGTATTGTACGCGGACTGATGATCGGCGGTGTGGCAATGGCGGCCAGTAATCTAATGTTTGCGTGGATCGCTCACACTGGCCCGAGTGAAACCTTGTTCTTGGCAACCATCATTGTTGACAACTTCACAACTGCGTTTTCAACCGTAGCGTTTGTCTCTTTCTTAACACTATTAACCGGGCAAGCTTTCTCAGCGACACAGTATGCCTTGTTAGCATCGTTGGGGAATTTCGGTCGAACAACGCTGGCTTCATTCAGTGGTGAGTTGGTTGATTACCTCAATGATTGGTCAACCTTCTTTATACTAACCGCACTTATGGTGATTCCAAGTTTGATCATGCTCTATTCGTTGCGCCACTTTTTCACAGATTTACTGGAAAAAGCAAAAACCAACCAAGAGTAGTTGAACAAAAAAGCAAAAGAAAAGAAGGTAGCATCACGCTACCCTCTTTTTCTTTGTCACTAGTAACCTGTAAGAACTAGTCTGTTGTATCACTCACAATAAGGTTGAAGCCTGTGCCAGCCGAGTCATCGATCGCCACCACTTGATACACTACACCATCAGCTAAGGTTGCGGGCGCAGAGTCGATAGCCACAACCGACGGCTGACCCGCTACAGTAATCGTCACAAAATAAGACCCCGCCGCAACATAAATGCCATTCGCATAATCTTTGAACTTCACATCACTTAGCGCTGGAGTGCTACCAGAGATCCCCGCGTTTTCTGTTAAGTAAATATCCACCGAAGCCGCTATTGGGTTAGCAGCGGCGTGGGTAATGTTTAGCACCGCGCTGGTCGCAACCGGACGACGGTTTTCAGGAATAACCAATGGTTCCAAACTCAGTGGAGTTACCGTCCCTACTGCATAGATGCTGTAATCCATACCAGCAAATACCGCGACTCCATCTGCATCAATCAGTGCATTGGTTGTAGTGCCATCAGCAAAGATGTCAATGTCATAACTTCCTGCGGCTAAATCGATAAAACCGCGGATCTCTTTAAACATCAAATCAGCAAGAGGTGCAAATGCAGCTCCGTTGACAAAAACATCTACATCTGGGGCGCCATCAACGAGATGACCGACTCTTACTTCTGCAGTTTCTGCCATGTCGTAGATTAAAGATGAGCCCGAACCGTCCAATACCATCAATTTTACTGGGGAAGTGCTATTGGAGTCAGCTCTTGGCACAGCCGCGATCGTTAGCTCGCTACCGCCAGACAGAGTTATTTCTCCGGAGTCAAAAGCAATAGCATTGCCGCTCACGGTTTCTAATCTCACTCGGTATTGCCCTGCTGGAATATTGAGTACGTCAGTAAAGTCTTTATAACCGAGAGTGCCAAGCGGAGCACCCAATGGATCATTCGGCGCCGTTACGTATAAGTTCACATCTCCAACCCCTGTTGCCGCGTGAACAACTTGCACATCTAAACTTGAACTCGTTGCCGTTCCCTCAGAAGGTCGCGTCACAACTAAAGCCTCAACCGGGTTATTAGAACCGTCAGCGTCACCGACCACCATCACGGTGTAATCTAATTCACCGCTCAAATCGAATTGGCTTGGCGAAATTACAGTGGCAACTGCGTCACCTGGGAGTTGGACATCGACTTGAAGAGTTGTCTGGCCTTGATTTACTGAAGCGTACCCAGACGCTTGAGCATAATCGACACCAGTCCAACGAGCCTGACTGTTAACGATAACATTAGCTAAAGGAGCATCGGGGGATGCATGAACAGCTTGTAGTTGTGTAGTAGGTTCATCGTCATCGTCACACCCAACAATGAACAGAGTTGATATTGCTACCGCTAATAATGGTGAATATTTCATGGTCTTCTCTCCAAAAAAGTTAGACCAGTTCGTCACACAAATAGTTAGTCCAATAACTAACCTTTAAAAATTGTTTCAAAATCTAGTGCAGTGAACTGTCGTTGGTTCTCCGTGATTCAAAAAGTAGTTAGTTTTAATCCCTAGTCAGTCATCACATGAGTTGGTCATCAATTGATTCCACCACCATTACGGAGTTGGTTAAAAATAGATCAAAGAGAGGATCTAACTGAGGAGAGATTTAGTCGTTTTCTGGGGATAAATTACATAGAAAAGAATACTGTTGATTTTGATATGCATATCACTCTAATTAGTAGAATCGTTTGCTTAGAGCAGTATTTCACCTATTTATCCATAAAATAATCGAATTTCACAAAATCAATAGAATTAGAGGTGCATCGAGATGCATTGCCATCTTAAAGTTCCATCATTTAGATCAGTAGTGTGATCGACCTCACCTTAATAATTGTAGTTTTCACTCTGTCTCACTTTTATTTGAGAACAAAATCGCTATTATGCTCGGCATTCGGACATCATAAACACGCACGGATTAGCGGGTTACTTATTTCAAACATAGAGAGTTCCATTATGCGTAAATCACTTTTAACTCTTGGCCTACTTGCAGCAGTATCTGCTCCAGTAATGGCAGCTGATTATTCTGACGGCGACATCCATAAGAACGATTACAAATGGATGCAGTTCAACCTTATGGGTGCATTCAATGAGAAAGGCGTTACTGAGTCTACTCATGATTACCTAGAGATGGAATTTGGTGGTCGCTCTGGAATCTTTGATCTTTACGGTTACGTTGACGTATTCAACCTAACTTCTGATCCAGGTAGTGATAAAAATGGCCAAGAAAAAATCTTCATGAAGTTTGCTCCTCGTATGTCTCTTGACGGGCTAACAGGTAAAGATCTTTCTTTCGGTCCAGTTCAAGAGCTTTACGTATCTACGCTTATGGAATGGGGTGGTAACTCTGGCGTTAACACTCAAAAAGTTGGTCTTGGTTCTGATGTAATGGTTCCATGGTTTGGCAAAATGGGTCTAAACCTTTACGGTACATACGACTCAAACAACAAAGACTGGAACGGTTTCCAAATCTCGACTAACTGGTTCAAGCCATTCTACTTCTTCGAGAACGGTTCATTCATCTCTTACCAAGGTTACATCGATTACCAATTCGGTATGCAAGATGAGTACTCTCAAGTAAGCAACGGCGGCGCGATGTTTAACGGTCTTTACTGGCACTCAGATCGCTTTGCAGTTGGTTACGGCTTGAAACTATACAGCGATGTATACGGCTTTAAAGATGGCGCAAACCTTCCATGGGATGCATCTACACAAGCTGAATCTTCTGGCGTAGGTCACTACGTAGCAGTAACTTACAAGTTCTAATCGAACTTCTAAGAAAGTTTCCAAAATGGCACCCTCGGGTGCCATTTTTTATTGCTTTCATTTAATGCCTCGCTATCCTTGCAACATCACTTTCTTATCTCGGTATTGCTGTGAACATCACGATTGTTGGACCTGGAGCAATTGGCTCTTTATGGGCAATAAAACTACTTCAAGCTGGTCATAATGTCTCTTTGTGGAGCCGCTCCCCTGAAACCTCAATGGACCTATCACTTGATGAGCAAGCTTCACTTTCCTTCAGTAATAACAATATCGAAAAACTATCTGCGAGTGACTTAGTGATCTCCACAGTCAAAGCTTGGCAAGTAGAAGAAGCCACCACTCCGTTACTTCAATATCTCGACTCTGATACCATTCTCATGTTCATGCATAACGGAATGGGCGCAGTTGATCAGATAGCGGCTCAAATTAATGACCACCCGGTAGTACTAGCAACTACCACTCAAGCCGCATTCAAGCCCGACAAGAATAATGTTTGTCACACAGGGTTAGGACAAACTCAACTGGGTGCTTTTAATCAAACAGGTCAGCAGTGCACGTTTTTAGTTGATGTATTGGAACACGCTCTCCCCGCTGTGAGTTGGAACCCACAAATAAAAACCGCGCTTTGGACCAAACTCGCCATCAATTGTGCTATCAATCCACTGACTGGGTTGGAACAAATCAAGAATGGCAAACTTGCAGACCAAAAGTTTGGGGATACTTTAAGCTCTATCGTTGAAGAGCTCACAAAAGTTATGCAAGCCGAAGAGATCGCTTGTTCATTCGACGAATTAGAAGCCAGCGTCAAACAGGTAATCCAAGCCACAGCGCAGAACAACTCATCCATGAAGCAGGATATGTTTTACCAACGCAAGACAGAGATCGACTTCATCACTGGGCACCTAATAAAAACAGCGCTTAAGCATCAGATAAAAGTTCCCGTTAACCAAAAGCTGTTCGATCAGGTCAAAGAGCAAGAAAATAGCTGGAATCATCAAGATTAGTCAGCAACGGTTAACAAGTCGCGATAAAATAACAATACCGCTAAGCACAACGCTAGCACCAATTTCCAAGATTTTAGGTAAGAATAGATGTTTGATATCAATCACATCCGAGAGCAGTTTCCTGCGCTATCACAAACCATCAATCAACAACCATTGATTTACTTAGACAGCGCGGCAACAACACAAAAACCTCAGGTAGTTATTGATGCCATTAGCCAATATTACTCCAAACAAAATGCCAATGTTCACCGTGGTAGTCATAGCTTAACAGCGAACGCGACCAGTCAGTTTGAAGCTGCTAGAGATAAGGTCGCTCAGTTCATTGGCGCAGCCTCATCAAAAGAGATCATCTGGACTCGTGGTGCTACCGAAGCACTCAATTTAATTGCTCAAACTTACGCAAGAAGTACCCTTCAACCTGGCGATGAGATCTTAGTGAGTGAAATGGAACATCACGCCAACATAGTGCCTTGGCAAATTGTTGCAGAACAAACCGGCGCTAAAGTCGTTAAAGTACCAATGACATCAGATTGCGAATTTGACCTCACTGCGTTTGATGCACTTTTAAATGAACAAACCAAAATTGTTGCATTAGCTCAGATAACCAACGTAACAGGTTCTCGTCAGCCGATTGAAGTCGTCATCGAGAAAGCACACAAAATGAATGCGATTGTTGTGGTCGATGGCGCACAAGGCATCGTTCATGAGCCTGTTGATGTTTCATCTTTAGGTGCGGATTTCTACGTATTCTCTGGGCACAAACTCTATGCCCCTGCGGGTATCGGCGCGCTTTATGGCAAGCTTGAATTACTCGAAGCGATGCCCCCTTGGCATGGCGGTGGCAAAATGGTCGAGCGAGTTGCGTTCTCTGGCACTACTTTTTCTGAACTGCCAGGGAAGTTCGAAGCGGGCACACCAAATGTTGCCGGTGCTATAGCATTAAGCACCGCAATTGAGTGGTTAAGTGGTTTTGCACAACAAGATGTCGAAAATCATATCCACCAGCTACAACAGAAAACCTACCAAGCACTCAATCAATTGGATGACATCCAAATCCTTGGCTACAAACCAAATTCAAGTGTGATTACTTTTGTGATGGATGGCGTTCACCACCAAGACATTGCTACGCTGTTGGATCAGCAAGGTATCGCGGTACGTGCAGGGCACCACTGTGCTCACCCATTAATGGATGCACTTGGAGTGAAAGGAACGGTTCGAATTTCATTTGGTATTTACAACAACATGGATGATGTTGAAAAACTCGTAGCGGCGATAGAAAAAGCCGTTGAGATGCTTTAGCGAGTAGCGAAATTATGTAGGGTTGGCGTTTAGCGTCAACCCTTTTTGTTTCTGTGTATATTAAGAAATGTTAAGCACTGAACTCTTGGATTTGAGCAACAATCGCTTTTAATCCATTACCGCGGGATGGGCTTAGATGGGTAATTAAACCGATTTGTTCGAAGTAGCCATCAATATCGAACAATTGAACCTGCTCTGATGTTTTTCCATCATACGCAGCCATCACTAATGCAATCAGACCGCGAACGATACGAGCATCAGAGTCAGCACAAAAGTGCCAAACACCATCGATATTTTGAGAAACCAACCACACTTGGCTTTCACAGCCAGAGACAATCACCTGTTCACTTTTCAGTTCATCAGGCATAGTTGGCAGTTTCTTACCCCATTGAATGACTTGGCGATAACGGTCTTCCCAGCCGCTGAATGTCTGCATCTTCGCGACGATATCATCACTGGTAATTTCAGTGCCGAATGGAGAGCTTGGGAATGTGGTCATTTTAATATCCAGTCGATTATTAATTGAATAGAAGACGTTACTTAGCGTGCTTTTGAATCAGCTTTTCTACAATACGCGAAACAGCCACAAAACCAAAAGTCGCCGTTACTACGGTTGCCGCACCAAAGCCCGTCGCACAATCCATGCGCTTTGGACCTTCAGCTGTTGCTTTCGCAGCACATACACTACCGTCAGCTTGAGGGTATTTCAGCTGTTCAGTCGAGAACACACAATCGATACCAAACTTACGTGCTGGATTCTTAGGGAAATTATGATGACGACGAAGGGTATCTTTAAGCTTCTTCGCTAGCGGATCTTGAATCGTCTTGGTCAAATCAGCCACTTTGATTTGCGTTGGGTCGATTTGCCCCCCCGCACCACCAGTGGTGATTACTTTGATTTTGTTACTGCGGCAATACGCCAATAGCGAAGCCTTAGCCTTCATGCTATCGATCGCATCCAACACAAAATCGAACTCTTTCGATAAGTATTCCGCCTGATTATCAGGACCGATGAAATCGTCAATCAGGTTAACTTTACACTCAGGGTTAATCAGCTTAACACGCTCGGCCATCACTTCGATTTTGCTCTTACCAACCGTGCCCGACATTGCATGAATTTGACGGTTGATGTTAGTCACACACACATCATCCATATCGATCAAAGTAAGCTCACCTAAACCAGTACGAGCAAGTGCTTCAACAGCCCATGAACCTACACCGCCAATACCGATAACACACACGTGTGCAGCTCTAAGTATGTCGACTTCACTATTGCCATACAGACGACGAGTGCCACCAAATCGTTGGTCATAGTTTTCTGAAGCTGGAGTGGTCAATTCACGCATTGTTGCCGCCAATTTATTTCTGAGAAAAAGAAAAGAGTGCGTTTTATACGCACTCTTGAATAAAAAGTCTAGGGGATTAGCGATTCGCTTTCAATGCCCTATTTTATTGTCGCTTACTCAACCTTTTCAGGAGGCAAAGCCCAAGGCGCTTCGGTTGCGCTGCCATCTAAGCCGAGCTTCCACACGCGACCAAAATGCTTGTAGTGACCCGCTTCAGTGCCTGCTCGCGGCCCCATACCATGGTAGAGATCCAAGTGGTTTTGCTTAACCGCGCCGCCCGTATCTAAAACCAGTAACAATCTTAATTGGTGTGCTCCACTCCAAGTACCGTCGGCATTTAACAACGGTACTTCTGCAAGAATCGGAGTTCCCATTGGCAAGATAGAGCGATCACCTGCAACTGCAGCCATTGGTAATAGAGGGATTCCTGCGCTGCCCATTACCGATAGGTCATCTCTTGCTTCAAAGAATACGAAAGATGGGTTTTGTTCTAACAGCTCTTTAACGACTTCAGGGTCATTCGCCAACACCCACTCTTTAATCGCCTTCAACGACATTTTTTCGCGTGGAACTAAGCCTCGCTCAATCAAAACACGGCCAATGCTTACATAAGCTTTATTGTTCTTACCTGCGTATGCGAAATACTGCAGCGTATCATCATCACCGAAGTGCACGAACCCACTGCCCTGCACTTCCATCATAAATGGGTCGATACGGTTTGCTGAGTAACCTAACTCAAGGCCTTGACCTTCTAATGCGCCGTTGTAAATCTCTTCGCGTGTTGGACACTCTTTACCACACTCAGGAAGCCCGTAAACTGGGTAACGGTATTCTTCATTCGCTTCGTGGCGCAGTTCCATAACAGGAGAAAAGTAGCCTGTAAACAAAACATTGCCTTGTTTATCACCACCACCTAGTTGAGCAGTTTGAACGCCAAAATTAGCGAGTTCGCTTGGATCTCCACTCAGCATCGCCCACTCATTGAGTTGTTGATAAAGCGGCTCATAGATTTTAGCCATTGAAGGGGATTTAGAAACCACCATCTCAGCTTGTTCTGCAAATGCGGTATAGTCTCTTGGTTTATTGGATTCAACCTGATCGACCTTATTCAAGGTACGAGGAAATTCGTCATCAAGGTGTTGTTGAGCAAGATCAGTGGGTTGAGCACAGCCAAATAACAAAGAGGCCGCGACTAGGGGAAGCCATTTTTTAATCACAAGAGTCATCCTAAAAATTCTATGCATCGAGGATGACAAAAACAGTCAGATAACACAATCGTAGATTGTAAGAGTTTACAATAAGATAACCTATCGGACGGAGTTATCGATGTGACCTTTAAGACGGAAGATGGGATTGTAGTGACTGTCAGAATCGAGCACCATTTCTGTATTGTCAGAGTTGGTCATGCGGAAGCGATAGGTTTTATCACCCGCCTTGTATTCAAAGTAATTACCGTCAAAATCAAAGGTCGTCGAAACAACAGATCCACGAACTGACACACCATTAGCATTCAGTACAAACTCATCTGTCGCATAATGTGCAACATCCTGCTCTATCCAAGTGCCATATATTAGATGATCAGGCGTCGCCGCATCTTGCACTCGGGAAAGCACATCACCAAATAAAGAAACCACAGCAAATGAACCCACCAAGGCTAAAACCATTAAGCAGCGCTCAATGATCTTACGCTTCAACTTAGATTGATTGCGCTGATCTGCTTCACTATAGAGGCCTTTAGTGATCTCATCGATCTTGTTCTTTGTAGCTGGAGCTTGCTGCATTCGTTTACGACTCATAAGGATGCTATGCGCATTCTACACTGAGACAGTTTATATATTGAAGCCTACATAAGAATAGTTTGCGCTTTATTCCAAAAAGGTGTTGTTTAGATTTGAATTTAAATGCTAAATTAACGAATAAATAAACACAAATGGACTTGTTCTGTGAAATTAAGAAGTACAGCGCTAGTAAAAGGTTTCAGACAATCAACCCCTTACGTGAATGCTCACCGTGGCAAAACCATGGTCATTATGCTGGGAGGCGAAGCTGTTGCCGATAGAAACTTTGGTAACATTATTAGCGACATTGCCCTACTCCACAGCCTTGGCGTGAAGATTGTTCTCGTTCACGGGGCAAGGCCACAGATCAACCAACTGCTAGCAAAACAAGATTGCCATACGCCTTATCATAAGAACATTAGGGTCACTGATGAATATTCTCTGGGTGTAGCAATGCAAGCTGCTGGACAGCTGCAACTTGCTATCACCGCGCGCCTTTCGATGAGTTTGAACAACACTCCGATGGCAGGTACTCAACTCAATGTGATGAGTGGTAACTTCATTACGGCTCAGCCGCTAGGTGTGGATGACGGTACGGATTATTGCCACAGCGGGCGTATTCGTCGAATCGATATCGAAGGAATAAATCGCACACTCGACCAAGGATCCATCGTACTGCTGGGCCCTATCGCTAGTTCCGTGACAGGCGAAAGCTTTAATCTGCTTTCTGAAGAAGTCGCCACCCAAGTTGCGATTCGTTTAAAAGCCGACAAACTGATTGGTTTCTGCTCCGAACAAGGGGTAACAGATGAAAGCGGCACTGTACTCGCCGAACTCTTCCCTAAAGACGCCAAGCAAATTCTAGAACGCTTAACGGAATCTCAAAAGCCTGCCGAAGACATGAGCACAGGAACACTGCGCTTCTTGAAAGGAGCGATCTCTGCTTGTCGTGCCGGAGTCCCTCGTTGTCACCTCATCAGCTACAAAGTCGATGGCGCATTAATCCAAGAGCTGTTCTCTTTTGATGGTATTGGCACGCAAGTGGTCATGGCGAGTGCCGAGCAAGTCAGACAAGCTCAGATTGATGATATCGGTGGTATCTTTGATCTCATTCGCCCTTTAGAAGAACAAGGCATCTTGGTTCGCCGATCAAGAGAACAATTAGAGCAAGAGATCCATCGATTTACCATTATCGAAAAAGACGGGCTAATTATTGGTTGCGCAGCGCTATACGCCTACCCGGAAGATCACATGGCAGAGATGGCATGTGTTGCAATTCATCCTGATTATCGTGATGGAAATCGTGGACAATTACTGCTGGATTACATGCGCCACCAATCAAAATCTCGCGATATCGACCAAATATTTGTCCTAACGACACACAGCCTTCATTGGTTCCGTGAACAAGGTTTTTACGAGATAGCAGTTGATGAATTACCGATGGAAAAACAAGGGCTATACAACTATCAACGTAACTCAAAGATCCTAGCACTTAACGTATAAATAAAGTTTTGGAGCAAAATCTCACTTCAACATAAAAATAATTGTAAACGTAATCGTTTTCTATATGAGATTTATTAACTATGCACTTTAACTCACACGTAAAATTGTATAGAATTTGGTCGCTTTAACAAAATAACAAATGTTTTTATTGGAATTACCATCTCGGTTGTCATATCACATGCATTGAGGTGGTCACTGCACGGATTGCTATACCCGTTGACGGTCAGCACGCTAACATTAGCTCTGCTCGTTAATATAAACAGCAAAAAGAGCAACATTGATATGAGAACCATTGTTTGTAACTCGCTGCAAAGTTTTTGGGATATGGCTGATAACCAATTCTTAGAAGGGCTAGACGTACACTGCGTGTTCCCTGTGAGCGAGAATCTAAAAGAGTTTATTTTGAATTGCCAAGCAAAATACAAGATAAACCACATATCGTTTACTCGAGCGTTTTTAAGCAAAGAGTCTTAATAACGTTCAAAGCAACCAGGGATGGTTGCTTTGTGTTTATCTAGCTTAAGTTCAAGTCCTTTCTAGCAGTAATTAACAACTAATTCGTTAAGCGACTGCCTAAACCACTCACTCGCTCTGTTTTCACCTTAATCCCACGCTTCAACACATTTGTGTCGCTGAACATCATCAGTCGTTTCTTGGCACGTGTAATACCGGTATAGATAAGCTCTCGCGTTAAAATAGGGCTGAAATCCGGCGGCAAGATCATTAAGGTCAGATCAAATTCACTACCCTGAGATTTATGTATCGTCATCGCATAAGCTGTTTCATGATCGGGCACTCGGCTTGGTAGCACAGCTTTCACGCTGCCATCGGGCAACTCAAAATAGACCTTCAAGCGAGGAGTTGAATCAGGTTGGCTTGAATCCGCCTCAAGCATACAAATACCAATATCACCATTGTATAATCCCAAGCCATGATCATTTCGCGTCACCATGACAGGTCGCCCGTGATACCACAGCTCGTCGTTGTGTGGGTTCACTAAACGTCTTGCGGCAAGCGCCCTTTCAATTCGGTGGTTGAGGCCTTTAACACCAAAGTCACCTTCACGAATAGAACACAGTAATCGACACTGGCTGAACAAGTCGAGCACCGATTTGGCTCTCGCTTCTTGAGTTTCTAACTCTTCCAACGGCACATTCATTCTATTGAGATACGCACCATATTCATTGACTAACGTACGCAGCATCAAGTTATAGCTATCGCTCGATAGAGGATGGTTCTCAATATCGCCAAATCCTTTGCCGAACACTTGGTCGACTTGATTTGCAGAGCCGTTATTGATTGCTTTTGCCAACTGCCCAATACCAGAACGCGCATCGAAACGGTAACTCTTCTGCAGCATACACAGACTGTCTGCAATCGCTGGAGGGTTAACTGTTCCCGCTTTTGCCTGCTGTGTATTGGCTATCGCATCAAAACCAGTCATCTCCGCAATCAAGTTGCCTTGTGCACTGCTGTAACCCGCAGAGTTGAATGAACAGATATCACCTAACACCGCACCGGCTTCAACGGAAGCGAGTTGGTCTTTATCCCCCAGCAAGATAAGCCTTGCATGCTCAGGAAGCGCATCCACCAGCTTATACATCATCGACAGATCGACCATCGATGCTTCATCCACCACCAAGATATCAAGGTGAAGTGGATTGCGTCGGTTGTGTCTAAACTCAGCCCGGTTAGGAATCGCACCAAGCAATCGGTGCAAAGTGCTCGATTCCGTTGGTATGTTGGCTTTTACTTCAGGCGCTAAAGGCAGTTGCTCAATCGCTTTACCAATCGACTCAGTTAAACGCGCCGCCGCTTTACCCGTTGGTGCCACTAGCTTAATCGTTGGGGTTTTACCTTGGCTGAGTGATTGCTCGACCATCGCCGACAATAACTTGGTTACCGTGGTTGTTTTACCAGTACCCGGTCCACCAGAAATCACCGCAAAGCGACGACTCAGAGCTACTGCTGCTGCCACTTTTTGCCAGTTCAAACATGCCGATATCGGTACCAAACTGTCTAGAACACCTAAGTCCGCTACCTGCTTAGCTTGGACGATCGCTTGATCGATTGCGCCCCAATTCAGAGATTGCTCATCGACGATATCAAGATGATCACATACCAGCTGTTGACGCAGTACCTGAGACGTTTGTTGGTTTGCTTCAGCCTTGGCTAAAGCGTTAAACAGAAAGTGATAACTACGTGCAAAGAGCTGATTGAGTGTTTCCGTCAGCGCCTTTTTCTGTTCAGTATTAAACTCTACCGGCTTACTTAAACGGTTTAACGTGTTTGCCAGTACCACCTCGTAATTCCAATAACGCTGTAAGTAGACACGCTGTCCATCAAACATCAGCGGCTTAACACAGTCATTGGTTGCTCCAACTAAATTGGACGATTGAAGTACCGCCAACCAATCAATACCTAACAACTTTTGGTTCAATTGCAGAGCCGTTTCACCGTACAACCCAAGTAACTGGGCTAGATCTGCCGTTTGTTCATGGCCTGTCGTATGCTGCTGTATCAGCTGAGTACAAATGTGTCCTTTGCCTAATTCATGGCTCACTACCCCAGCAAGAAAGCCGATCTCTTGAGAGTAACTCGTGGCTTGCTGAGCAATAAAACGAGCAAATTGATAATCCAACTGACGAATAGAACCCTTATCCGCAAGAAACTGGAGTACATCCACAAGTTGCTCAGGGATAAGTGAAACTGGCTTTGCTGTGTTCGCAGTCTCTATGCTGGTATTAGTGGTCGTTGTTGTCATTATAAGAGCCCCATCTGTCCAGTTTCATCGTCATTCAATTGTGCTGAACGTCGGTCTATCACTTTACCGTCAATCAATTGATCCATTTCATCAAGTAAAGCCAATGTTGGTTTCGCCGAGAAAATCCCTTGCTGAGATTGGCCGTCCATGCCTCGTAAGAACAAGTAATAAACACCACCAAAATGTTGTTCGTAGCTGTAATTGGCAACACGACTACGTAAAAAGCGGTGCAGAGCCAATGCATAGATTTGATATTGCAGATCGTAGCGATGGTCGGCCATCGCTGATTTCAATGCTTCGCCATGGTAGACAGCAACATCATCACCTAAATGGTTCGATTTCCAGTCGAGTACATAGTATTTACCTTGGTGCTCAAACACCAAATCGATGAAACCTTTCAGCATACCTTGCACGGTTTGGAAACCTAGGTCGCCGGCTTTAGCCGATAACGGGTCGTGATATTGAATGGTTTGATTCAGTTCAGATGCGGCCAACACTTCGATAGGCAACAAGAACTCCATTTCGACTAATCGTTGAGTCGAGTCTTTCTCACTTAGCTTTAGATTTTTGCCATCCAACGCGGTGTTCAGCACCGTGTCGACCAGTTGCTGAAGCACAGGTAGCCACTCTAATTCATATTGCTCTGATTCTAATAAGTGAGTGATTACTTGCGTGTTATGCTCACTGGTTGCTGGTTCGGTAAATTCAACCTCCTCAAACAAGGTGTGCAAGAAAGTACCTGGGCGAGCACCACGTGGGAACGTAAAGATAGATCGTTCAGGTTCAATCAACTCAGATTCATCCTGCTCATCAGCCGAGTCAATATCAAAGCCAGATACCTCAATGGTCGCGTCATGACTCGCACCGTGACTGCCTTGCTTTACAAGCCCCGAGTAACTGGTGATACGCCAAGCCCTGTCGATTGAAGCCTTTAGCTCGTTCGCATGTAAGTCTTCGCTCACTTGCTCTGTCTGTACAAACACTTGCTCGTGCGCGGTTGGAGTCTCGGCTAGCAGCACACTTGAGTTCTTGCCCTCAATGGCTGCAAGAGCCTGATGCAATTCGGCAATACCTTGCTCTTGACCGTTTTGAACCAAATAGCCCATCGCACTCAAATGCACGCCGGTCGGCTCTTTGGTTGAACGCCCTTTACGCAGTGGCGCCATACCAATAAAACAGCCATAAACCGCACGAGTCAGTGCTACATAAATCAAGCGTAGATCTTCCGCCAAACGCTCTTTATCCGCTTGAGCTAAGGCACTGTCACTACCTGTAATATCCAGTACTGTGGTATCTGAATCATGGTCGTAGAATTTGCCTTCGCTCGCTTCTCGGTAACTCGCGACAAATGGCAGAAATACTAAGTCATATTCCAAACCTTTCGACTTATGAATGGTAACGATTTGAACTAAATTTCTTTCTGACTCAAGACGCTGAATGTCATCTTCACTGCCGCCTAAACCATTTTGAGCATCAGAGATCGCTTCTGCCAGCCAACGTAACAAGCCATAGTCGCTGTCGAGTTCCTGCCTTGCTTGTTGTAGCAATTCGCCAATGTGCATCAAATCAGTGAGTGAGCGCTCACCATTTTCTTCTTCCAGTAAGCGTTCCGCGAGATGTCGCTTGCTAATCACGCTACGAAGCATTGGTAGTACGCCACGCTGTAGCCACAACTTACGATATTCTCGAAATTCGTTAACGACGTTTTCCCACACGACTTCATCGTTGTTGAGTTCATCCAATGAAGACGCATCCAGAGCAAACAACTCAGAGGCTAAACTCGCGCGCAATGCACGGTCATTCTCAGGTGTCAGCACCGCTTGTAACAAGCGTTGAATATCTTGCGCAACCAAGCTGGTGAATACACTGTCTCGGTTAGACAAATACACACTTGCAATGCCTTGTTCAGAGAGTGCATTCTTGATCAGACGACCTTCACTACCAGTTCGAACCAAGACAGCAATATCACCCGCATTCACGGCATGTTGTTTTTTGCCGTTATCAAAATAGGCTTGCTGGTTTTGAGAAGCGGTCAGAATAGTTTGAATTTGACTCGCCGTCGCCTCAGCCATTGCCTTGTGATATTCGCCCTTTGGTAACGGCTTGTCTTCAGCCTCTTGTAGCCAAAAGGTGAGTGCGTGCTGAGTTTCTCCGTTCATCACCCATTGGCGCTTATCAGCCGATGGACTGGCTGCAACAGGCAAAAATGGAATATCTTGATCATAGATAAACGGACTGTCTGAATTCATAAACACTTGGTTTACTGCACTGACCATATCCGCACTTGAACGCCAGTTAGTGCCTAAGGTGTAGTGAGCACTAACTTGGTTTCTCGCCTTGATATAGGTAAAGATATCTGCGCCACGAAAGCCATAAATCGCCTGCTTCGGGTCACCGATCATAAACAAGCCGCACTGCGGATTATCGAGATAGATTCGGCTAAAAATACTGTATTGCAGCGGATCGGTATCTTGGAATTCATCGATCATCGCCACCGGGTAGAGTGTGCGAATTCTTTCCACCAGCAAGGATTGCTCATCGACGTCTATCGACGCGGATAACTGGGTCAGCAAGTCATCAAACGACAACCACTGCTTCTGCTGTTTAGCCTTGGCTAGCATAGTTCGACAATGGGTAATCGCATGCGCCAATAACGGAGCTTTCAAGTCGGCAGGGTTATTTAAGAAATCTTCAATCGCTTCGAAAACGACATGCTGCGGTGCGGTGCCTTTCGGTGTTTTCTCGATTAACGTGGCTTGTGAAAACTTCTCTAATTTATCTGGGTATTGATAATCATGGGTGTCGCTTTGCGCCCATGCCGTCACCGCCTCTAGCCATGTCGGCAGAGACTTCTTGGTGTAGCTACGTTTGTTCACATCCGAACCAGAGATCAAAGCTAAAAAATCCGCTTCAGACTCACACCACAGTGCTTTAAGCTGCTTCACTTTGTCTAGGTTCTGATTGTGTAGAGTTTGCAAATCACCCGACATCGCGTCGACGGTTAGCTTCAATGGAGACCCCGTCAGATAACGATTGACGTCTGCTAACAATGCAGCCGGTGAACCCCAGATATTACGCACCTCACCTGCTAGCTGAATAGGTAGCGGGTAAAACTGCTTACGCCAATAGTCGGCTACTACTTGCGCTTTAAGATGGCTTTCATCTGTCACAAACTCATTATCAAATCGGCTGCCAGACTCGAAGGCATTTTGAGTCAACGTTCGCTGACAAAAGCCGTGAATGGTGTAGACCGCGGCTTCGTCCATTTGCCTTTCGGCATTGAGCAGTGTTTTTGCAGCGCCAGCATGATCTTCGATTTCTTGCAGCAAAGGAGCAATTACTGGGTCGTCACTTTGCCCGCGAGCAAACGCAATGCGCGCATCATGGATTCGAGCACGGATACGGTCACGCAGCTCAGCCGTTGCTGCTTCAGTAAAGGTCACCACCAGAATTTGGTCTACAGTTAGTGGCTCATGGTGTCGGGTGGCTTCTGTAAGCTCACCTTGTGGTGTTGCCGTGCCGTGTCCGAGCAGTAAGCGTAAGTACAAGCCAGCGATGGTAAATGTTTTACCTGTACCCGCCGATGCTTCAATTAAACGCGCGCCATGAAGTGGAAACGTCATGGTATTGAGTGTCTGTGGAGCAATTACCTGAACACTGCTTGTGGTCGTCATGCCTTACTGCCTTCTGATAAATATGTTGTTACAAATGTGACCTAGCGTGGAAAACGTCATTCAATTTACGTCCTACGCTGATTTGTTAATAGTTAGTGCGATCTCTCTCACGGATCAATTCAGATCGCCTCGCTACTATGCGCCCACGAGTTCAAGAGCGCGATTCGAGTCTTATACTCATTGCCTACTTAGAACCACAGAATAATGGTCCCTCTGACCTGTGGCCGTACAGCGAACGCCCTACACTAATAATGATTTACTGGCGGCCACTTTATTTCCTGTACCTTGCTTCTCTTCATCTTGATTCCCTTCACCTTGAAAGCAAGCGTCCCAAATGCTTACCAACGACTCTCTTTCGTCTTTCATTAGTTCAGCGTACACACAATTGTTCTTATCGATCACAGCCACTTACTCCTGATCTTCCAGATCGGCAGCAGCCAACCTTGCCGCCTGTAACACAAGCGTTGAATACATACGCGACTCAGCCGCCAGCTCATCGTCCCACTTAGGCCAAATACGCGAGATGTAGGTATCTCGACCCTCGCCCGTGAAAGCGAAGCTGTCATTAAAAGTATCGGCCATTTTCTTGAGCGACTTCTCTTCATCATCGACCCATTTACCGCGGCTAAAACCCGCTTCAACGCCGGCCAAGGCGGTTTTCGGGAAGTACGGCAATGGTGCCGTCATACCTTGATAAAACAGTCGCACTAACTCAGCCAATAAACTCTTCGCCTGCTGCGCATCACCGATAGGTTGTAGCGTTTGGTGAACCACACCTTCTTTTCTGTCATAACCAATAATATGAGTCGTTTTGCCGTGCCCCATCACTGCGCAACACAAGTGATCGATCCACGCGCCCAAGTAATCTTGTGAACGAATTTTGCCACTACGAAAACGTACCAGCCCCGATTGATAGTTTTGAGTAAGCCAACCCATCAAACGAACGGGTTTACCCTCGCCTAGCACGTCAAATTCAATATTTACCTCAAGATCTTGCTGTGGCTGCCCACTTACAAATCGAATCTCTTTGGCTAAGTCTTCCGCTTGAACACGGTTGGTTTCAAATTCAATGTCACCAAAAGCACCAACCGGTAATCGACCTTGAGCTTTTTGCTCAGAAACAAACAAGCGAACCGCTTCATCAGCCCCTTCTGGATGGTCTAGCAACACTTGCAGCAGAGCATCCTTAAGCTGGAAGCTTTCTAAGCCATTAAGCACGAACGGCTCATCGTCTTCCATTACCGGAAGCGGTGGCTCAAACACTACTTTTAGGCGACGATTAAAGAAGTATTGTACCGGCAAGCGCCAGAAACGCTGCAGTTCAACCAGATCGAGTTCTAACGGATGAGTCGCACCAAGCAAATACTCATCCAAGGCACGATTAAATTCGCCACTGCGTTCACCGGAACGGTTAGCCGCAGGAAGCCACTCTTTGGCGTAGCTCAATACATGACTTTCATCACCTTGTGTAAAGGCTGCCGGGCTAAACGGGGTCATGGTGTGCTTAAAGCTGATCGCTTGAGTCAGCTTGCTGCCTGAATCATCACTTGGTAGCGCTTGATCTTCACTTAGGCAGTAGTTCTGCTGGCAGTACTCAATCAACTCTGAAACCAATACCGACGGCACTCGCTCAGTATTATCTTGAATCGAACGGCCGACATAACTGATGTACAAACATTCTTGGGCCGACAACATCGCCTCTAAGAATAGGTATCGGTCATCATCACGACGAGAACGGTCACCGGGACGAGCTAGACTCTTTTTGCCTACGCCATTCGGCGAGCGAGTTTGGGCGCTCATCAAATCAAAACCTTCTGGCGGCATTGAGCGAGGGTAAACGCCATCATTCATGCCTAATAGACAAACGGTTTTGAACGGGATAGAACGCATCGGCATCAGGGTACAGAAGTTAACTTGCCCCGCTAAGAAACGCTGACTGATACGCGCGCCCGACAGTTTATTATTTAAATACTGATAAATGATGCTTGGCGATAACTCTTGTTCGTACAAGGCATCATCAAGCTGTTCATTCAATTGAGAAAGCGCATCGCGAATCGACTTAAGTACCACCTCGCCTTCTAGCTCAACGGCGAAGAAATCGTCAATCATTTGCAGCAAGGTTTCACGCCACATATCGATGGATTGCGTCTCAGCAAGACGTTGACGGTAATGGGCAATACGATCAATAAAGTGCGCTAACTTACCAGCAAGTTCGGCGTTAATGCCCTGAACTTCGTTATAAGCCGCGATTGGAGAGTGTTCAGTTTCAAACAAACCTGCAGAATCCGCCATCGCATAACCCAGTAGCATTCGCTGGATACCAAATAACCAGGTATTTTGCTCCGTGGCAGGCAAGTCAAATTCGGTTGCGGTAGACGAGTCGACGCCCCAACGGATCCCCGCTTCTTCAACCCACTGCTTAGCTTGCTCAAATTGAAATTCATCAATACCAAAGCGTGCCATCATCGCTGGGATTTCTAGTAGCTCTAGCAGCTCAGACGCTAAACAACGCGTGTTCGGCAACGCGACCAGCTGCATGAACGCGGTCAGAATTGGGCTCTCTTGGTCTGCCGTTCGATCCGAGATCGAGTAAGGGATATAACGTTCCCCCGGAGCATTACCGAATACCGCCTGAATCGCAGGGCTGTAGGCATTGATGTCTGCCACCATCACGATGATGTCGCGTGGCTTTAATGTCGGGTCAGCGTCAAACATTGCTAACAACTGATCATGAAGAACTTCAACCTCACGCATAGGGCTGTGACAAGCGTGTACCGTCAACGAGCGATCGCCCAGCTCAACCACCTGTTTGTGGTTGCTGGAATCTAAGATGTGATCGTCTTGGTGCTCTTCTAACTGGAGAATATCGGCTTGCAGTTGATGCAGCAGGCTGTCTCTCTCTACATCAATAAAGAACTCGTGCTCTTCGCTGTCTGATTGAGATAGCAAGAACAGGTTATCTCTACCTAACTTACCCATAGACGCGAGTAAGCTATTGCCTACCGCTTGGCTAGTATGCAGTTCGTCTTCAACGTTGGCTTCAATACCGTCTTTCAATGGTGAGACTTCGCCTTCTAGCTGAGGCAAGCCATCAATCAGAGCAAACTGCTTACGACGTTGCGCTTCCACTCTAGCCAAGTATTTACGGTCACGAATATCGCCCCAGTAATGTTGGCAAGGGTTGGTAAACATCAGGTGAACATCAATCTGCTCACCCAGCGCTTTCAAGGCATCCATGTAACGAGGAGGCAGCGACGATATACCAAACACAAACAGACGTTTCGGCAAGCGTTGTAGCTGACCTTGTTGGTTGGCTAGCGCTTCAATGAAGTCGTGGTACAGGTTACCACGGTGATATTTCGATTGGCCTTGAGACAGGGTTTGCTCGTAGAGTGCCTTCCACAAAATTGGCTGCCAAGGGTGTTCTTGCTGCCCTTCACCATCAATCAATTCTGTAACGGGCTCGCCCGCTTCCCACATCGCGATCCACTCAGGACGATATACCAAGTATCCATCGAAGATATCGGCAATCTTCTCAGCCAATTGATACAGCTTCGAATCATCTTCGTCGTTTTCAAGATAGCGTTGTAAGGGTAAGAAATCAGGGTGGTCAAGCTTAGCGGGTAGCAAACTCATCAGCTTCCACGTCATCGCTTCTTTGTTAAAAGCACTGCGCTTAGGCACATCAGGAAGCACTTGGGTAAACATATCCCAAATGAAGGTTGCTGGGAGTGGGAAATCGATATTTGCTGCTACGCCAAATTCTTTGGCGAGTTCCATCTTAAGCCACTGAGACATACCCGGGCTCTGAACCAGAATCTGCTCTTTTTCGAAGGGATTGGCTAAAGGGTCACTTTTGATTAAGTGAACGAGAAGAATTTTTAAAGTATCAACTTTATTGGAATGGTAAACAGTAAACAAAGTGCACTCACGCTAATCTTGCCACAATATAAAGCCAGATTAGCATAAGTGCTAAGTTTGGATGAGCAATATAAGCTTATGAAATACGGAAAACTTAAGCTTCGTTTATCTTTTGAACTATCGCCTCTTACAATCTACCCGCTACCGCGCCTAAAACACGATGAGGTTTGTAGTTCATGTAGTAACGAACAGCGACATAACCCACTACCAATGTAGCCACAATCAATTCAAGATACGCTAGGCCAAACACTTGATTGATGTAATGCGCTTCAATACCTTGTGCTTGCATCCACGCAGCCAGTTTAAACAAGGCTGTTGCACCAATCACGATTGGGAAGGTAAACGCTGCATAACCAGGGCTGAATGGCAGACGAAGTAGCTTGAAAAACGCCATATAGATAATGAACGTCATCAACACTGCAATACCAAATAGCAAACCAATAATCACTGGTGAAGGGCTTGCTGTCACTGTTAGATAACCCGCCAAAGATAGGCTTGCCGGTGCTGCCATAATCGCAATCGTTGGTTTTGCCGCATCTGGCACTTCGTGAGAGAAGATCAAGCGGTAAACCATTATTGGTAGCATTACTGCGTAAACCAATAAGCCGAATACCAAAGTCGCGTTAGCTACTGGCTCTAAAACTGGATTACCAGAGAAAGAAACGTCAGCGACGATAATACCGATCGGTGGCACAAACCAACTTGGTACCATGTGGTGAATCTCAAAGTTTTTAGCTCTGTGGTACAAAAAGCTCATTAGAAACACAACGTGCAAAGCCACAGAAGCCAACCACATAGCTTCTTGTAAGAATTGAGAGATTGGCGCCAAAGACGCTGACACCACCATGCACCCCATCGCAAATGTTGGTACCACACTGCCGACAACAGGGTGAGCAAGATCTTCACGCAATAGGTGGCCATGAATCAAAAATTTCACAGCTAAAACAAGAAGCAATACCACTGCAATACCTGCACTGATCCACTGGACTAAGCCTGGAGTGTGCAAAATACCTTGTGCGACTAAAACTCCATCCCAGCACCAGCCTAAGCTTGCGATTGCTAGTGCTAACCCTGCCATGGGTGTTGGAGCTCCTGTTAATCTATATTTAATACGTTGAATCATGTCAGCCTCTCTTAAACTTAATTCACTAAACTTGTGAACTCATCAGCTTGTTGAAGCCATAATACGCTTGCGCTTCGTTAAACAATATCCAATTATATATAACAAGTGTTCATCAATACTGAACATAACCCATTTTCACCAGCAGAGTAAAACTAGGGATCTGATGGCTAATATTTCAATTAAACAACTCAAAGTGTTTGTCACCATTACCCAGCATTCGACGCTTACCGCCGCATCAGAAGCGCTGTTTTTGTCTAAAGCTGCGGTCAGCATGGCACTAGGCGAAATGGAGAAACAACTCGGTCACTCTCTATTTGACCGGGTCAACAACCGATTAATTCTCAACCAAGAAGGGCATAAGTTGCTCCCATTGGCCGATGAGATATTACATCGTGCTGCTGGTATTGATGTTTTGTTCCGTGACGACCAGCCCTTAAGTGGCAATCTAAAGGTAGGCGCGAGTGACACAATAGGTAATCAGGTTGCGCCATTTATTCTATCTGGCTTTCGTGAACGAACTCAGCATCAGGATCAAAGCTTGTTCATTTCAAACAGTGCCCTGATCTGCCAAAAGTTGGTGGATTATGAACTTGATATCGCGCTAATTGAAGGAAAAACATTACACCCTGAACTCATTTCGAGTCAGTTTAGCAGCGATGAAATGTGTATTATTGTTAGTAATCAACATCCTCTCGTTTCAAAAGAAAAAGTGACTTTAAGCGATTTGGAAGATAGTCACTGGATTCTACGTGAATCAGGCTCAGGTACACGTGAGTTTTTCTTGCGTGCCGTTGCACCGCGTATCGAGCACTGGTACGAATCCTTTGAACTCAACACCACCGAAGCGATCATCAACTCTGTTTCTGCAGGACTTGGCTTTGCCTGTTTATCACGATTGGCGGCGCAACGAGCGATTGATTCAGGCCGAGTGAAAGCGCTCGATGTGCCACTCGACATGAAACGACGTTTCTGGATGCTGGTACACAAGGACAAATACCAGAGCCCACTACTGAAATCTTTCATGAGTTATTGTGAAGACTGGGCTACACATCAAGATTGAGGCCGCATAGTTGGGGCTCCAACTGGACTTTTAACATCAGAAACTGTATAAAAAGCCAGTAAAATTTATCAAACTTAGAGGATTAACCATGGCTGTTATCGTCAAGTACGTGGTGGAACGCAACGGAGAAGAGAAAATGACTTTTACCTCTAAAGCCGAAGCCGACGCATACGACAAAATGCTGGATATGGCTGATGAGCTTTTTGAACTTTTAGGCAAAAGCGATTTAGTTGAAGATGAAGGCAAGCAAGAAGAACTTGCAATGTACCTAGCAAAGAACAAAGAAGAAGTTCTTTACGCATTAGGTGCTAAGCGTAAGCCAGCTCCGAAAAAAGCTAAGAAGCTTGAAGCTGTTGAAGACGCAGAAGAAGATGCAGCGTAACTAGCTGGAGTTCTCTAAAAAACGTCAATGACACCTCTAATCAGAGTCCGTTATTGGCGTTTTTTTATGCTTATCGAAATATAATGAACTCTGTTTATAGTCGAAATCGCTCTAAACATTCGCTTGCACGAAAGTGTGATAAAGATCTAATCTATGGTCATCAGGTGATGGGGTTCCACCTAAGCTTTTGCTTCAACCGCCCGTTCTTTCCGAACAATGCTAATGACTCCTACAGAATCGAAAACAGGTAATACTGTTGGATGTATCGCTACTCCTCCATTTTGAAATGGGCTGAGTCTATCAAGACCAAGTTCCATTGCTCCTTTGGATTATCGATACTCAAGATCTGTAGTGAATTAGCCGCACCTCTTCCAACACGTCCTGTTTTCTCAACGCCCTAGGTCGATACGACTTTATTAGTGAGAAAACACTATGCATTACTCTTCAGAAATTCAATCCATGTGCCCTATTCAAAGGGGTGATCTTCACAACTCGGCTCCAATCCCAGTTGAAGGTGCCATGGTTAGTCCAAAAGATGTTATCGCTATCTCAGGTTTAAGCCACGGTGTTGGCGCTTGTGCACCACAACAAGGTGCGGCAAAACTGACTCTTAACGTAAAAAACGGCATCATCGAAGAAGCACTCATCGAGACTATCGGTTGCTCAGGTATGACACAATCTGCCGCGATGGCAGCTGAAATCCTCACAGGAAAAACCATTCTTGAAGCGCTCAATACTGACTTAGTATGTGACGCGATTAACGTCGCGATGCGCGAAATCTTCCTGCAGTTTGTTTACGGTCGAACTCAGTCTGCTTTCTCTGAAGGTGGCCTAGAAATCGGCGCAGCATTAGAAGATTTAGGTCAAACACAGCGCAGCCAAGTGGGTACCAGTTACTCAACAGCAGCAAAAGGCGTTCGTTACCTAGAGCTTGCAGAAGGTTACGTAACCAAGCTTGCACTTGATGATCACAGCGAAGTGATTGGCTACGAATATCTCAACCTCGGCAAAATGATGAAGGCGATTAACCAAGGTATGCCAGCGAATGAAGCGGCTGACCTTGCGACGGGTACTTATGGTCGCTTCGACGAAGCTGTAACCACCATTAACCCACGCCAACAGTAATTTTGCCAATTAAGAGGAAAGATATGATGAACACTCAATTTAATGAATCAGTAACTCGCGTATTGGCAGAAATGAACTTCGATTCTTTGGAGCAAGCAAACCAATACTGCCTATCACACAATGTCGATCCAAAAGCGCTGGTAATGGACACCCAACCTATCGCTTTTGAAAGCGCTGCCGATGCCTATATTCTTGGCTCAGCACTAGCGCTATTTCGTAAAGCCACTAGCGCAGAACAAGCAGCGAATATTATTGGTGAAGGCCTTCAAGCATTCACCAAACCCGGCAGTGTTGCAGAGCAACGCCAAGTTGGTATTGGGCATGGCGCGCTAGCAGCTCGTCTTCTCAATGAAGAGAGCCATTGTTTTGCTTTCCTTGCGGGCCATGAATCTTTTGCTGCAGCAGAAGGGGCGATTAAAATTGCGCTAAACGTCAACAAATCACGTCAAAACCCATTGAAAGTGATCTTAAATGGTCTAGGTAAAGATGCGGCTTACTTAATCTCTCGCATCAATGGCTTTACCTATGTTCGCACTCAATTTGATTACCAAACGGGTGAGTTAGTTGAAACAGAACGTCGCCGCTTCTCACAAGGCCCTCGTGGAGAGATCTTGTGTTACGGCGCAGATGATGTACGTGAAGGTGTAGCGATCATGCACCGAGAAGAAGTGGATGTGAGTATCACGGGTAACTCAACCAACCCAACACGCTTCCAACACCCTGTTGCTGGTATCTACAAAGCAGAGCGCACTCGCCAAGGCTTGCCTTACTTCTCAGTCGCTTCAGGCGGCGGTACCGGCCGTACATTGCACCCAGACAACGTAGCCGCAGGTCCAGCGTCTTACGGCATGACAGATACCATGGGCAGAATGCACGCTGACGCGCAGTTCGCAGGTAGCTCTTCTGTCCCTGCTCACGTGGCAATGATGGGCTTCATCGGCATGGGCAACAACCCAATGGTGGGTGCGACGGTTGCATTGGCTGTAGCAGTGAGCGAATCTCAAAGCGTATAACGACAACGTTGAGCACCACAATCTATCCATAGAGTGGAGTCCGTAAACTGAGAAACAAGCAATAACGGACGACCAAAACCCTACACCTATCACTAAAACCAAACAGCCAGCCTTATGCTGGCTGTTTTTTATTCACACTTGCTCTACTATCTATTTCTAATAATTATTTGTATCTGAGATTAAATACACAAACCATTAGTATTTAACTGCATCTTTTCAAAGGATTAATATGAAAGAGCTCATCATTCATACCATTACCGTGTTCATGGGCTTTTTTGCCATCATGAACCCAATCGCCAATACCCCAATCTTTCTTGGGTTAACCGGTGACAATGACAGGGAAACGGTCAAGTCCATCGCCTTCCGTTCGGTGTTTATCGCATTCGTCATCGTCAGTACGTTTGCACTCTCTGGCAAACTGATCTTCGATCTCTTTGGTATCACGCTTTACGCACTGCGCATCACAGGCGGTATTCTGGTCTTCTTGATTGGTTTTCACATGCTGCAAGGTGATTCAACACATTCAAAAGCGAAAGAGAAAGTGAACTCAGACGCTCAACGCGACGCGGCGCTAAGCATCGCAGTATCACCTCTAGCCATGCCAATACTGGCAGGCCCGGGCACCATAGCCACCGCGATGAACTTCGCAAGCACGGAAGGAATTTACGAAACAATCATTACCATCGTCGCCTTTGGTCTACTGTGTACCTTAACCTACGTATTATTTGTATTCGGCGAACGCTTCGTGAAAGCCGTAGGGCCAAGCGCACTGAACGTGATTACTCGAATGATGGGTTTAATACTCGCAGTAATCGGTATGCAAATGTTAATTGAAGGGATTGAGCAGGCTTATAAGGCACTGTTTATTTAGCGTCTAGTTCCACTAAATCTCATACAAAAATAGCCAGCGATTCGCTGGCTATTTTCTTTTATTGTTAATCTATACCCTTGTCTTTTAAGACTTTAAATAACAATACATAACGCTCCGGTACGTGCGGTGTCAGTACTATTTATATTCCATCGTTGTGGTTTCAAATCCTAGTGGTTCTAATACTTTCTTATGCTCAGCCCAAGAGATAAATGATTCAGCGTCAGTATTACATATGTCACCTGAACCTTCCGCACATGGTTTAATACCACCGTCATAGTTGACGCTATACTTCTCGGTACTTCCATCGTATGACAAGTTGTTAACTTTGTAAGTTTTAAAACCATCGCCTGAAATAACTATGTCTTGACGATCTGTTGATGTTAATTGAGCATCGCCTAATACATTCCAACCATCACTACCGCTTGCATTATAGTTATTAACGATAACAGTGTAGTCAGTGGCATCGTTCATTGTCGCCCATACTGGATTTACTTCTGTTCCAGTATTTACCTCTAGATTCGTGACTGTACCCGATACACCTTTCACATCTTCCGTAAACGTGTAACGCATACCCGATACATACGGGAATTTACCAGCATGAGCACCTTCAGCAAGCGTTGGTTCAATTGTGCTGTCAATAAGGTTTCGAATTACCTCGCCTTTCACTGTTAAAATCGACAAGAAATTCGAGAATGGGAGTAATTCTAACGTTGCATTACCTTCCCTAAAATCACCTGACGCGATATCCGTTCGAACACCGCCAGCTCCTACCAAACCAATCTGAACATTTTTACCAGTAACAGTTGCTACCGACGGTTGATTTGCCCAATAAATCATACCTTGAGCGATCATAGGTGCGACATCAGAACCGTGCATATCTGTTCCAGCATCACCAGGACGGCGCTCATGGCTGATTTCAGTCGGTGCGGCAGCAACAACATCACCATATGCAGCTTCAAGAGCAGGCTTGTAAGTCGCGTCGATACGGGTTCTTAAATCAATATCTTCATCTTTTATCGTGATTTTTTCATTATTATCAATAAACGAGGTTACATCATCTTTATCAGAGCTAATCATTTGATGTTCTCGATGAGAGTCGTGATAAAACTCATCATTTGATAATAAAGTATTGTTCCCAATACATGAGAGAAGATTGCCATTTATATCAAATGAAACATCAACGTCTCCGATAGCTTCCGCATACTGACCAGCTTGAACCACACAAGTATTTTGTGCCTTGTCTTTTTGCGGGATCATTTCGGCGTAAATACCATTATTACCTTGGTCAAGATCGGTAAAATCACCAAGTAAAGTATGAGAATGACCGCCAACAATAATATCGATACCCGTTGTATTGGCAGCAAGATCCTTATCAGCAGCATTTCCTATGTGTGATAGAACAATTATCTTATTCACACCCTTAGTTTTTAAATCATTTATAGTGGCTTGAGTCGCTGTAATTTGGTCACTAAATGTCACATCACCGGTTCCGGTAGCTATCGTTGGCATATCACCTAAAACAACACCGATGACCGCAATAATCTTCTCATCATCATTTGCATCAAAAATAGAGGTAATTGCTCTTTTCTCTGAACCTTCAAATGCAAACAGTTGATAAGGATATAAATTATCGACATTACTTAAAGACTGATCTTTTGATGCATCCATATTATTTGCTAGCACAGGAAAACTCACCGTATTGATGAACGATGCAAGCTTGTCGGTATCTAAATCGAATTCATGGTTCCCAAGTACCATTGCATCTAACCCCATCTGTGACAACAAGTCTGCGTTTGCAGCACCTTCATTTAGCTTAAAGTAAGCAGTACCTTGCCATGCATCACCACCATGCAAGAATAACAAAGGTTCTTTGTCGGCTTTCGCATCCGCTTTGATATCATCAGCGGCTTTCAATAGACGAGGATAACCGCCAAATTCGTTATAGACCTTCTTGCCATCAGCACCCAAAGTAAAACTTGATTTTACAGGGTCAAAATTTGAGTGAGTGTCATTCACATGTGCTATGCGCAATGTCATGTCAGGAGCAATAGTATCGTTGTCACTATCCGAGCCACAGCCAACCATCGCCACGCCAATAGAGAGCACCAGTAAAGACTTAGTAAAATTCATAGAAGATCCTTTATTCATCGTTTTAATGTCGTTATGGCAGGAAATATACTTACATCTTTAAGGGTTTTAGTGATCGCTATCTTAATTACACAGCTGAAAAATTGAGTAATTACTCGGACTGTAGGCACAAGCGATTAATCAACAGAACTCGATCAATTCCGATACTAAACAGATATTTATAAAGAATTTGTGACTAGCTCTATTGATATGACTAACAAGAGGTTTATCTCTAAAGGCAGATTTGGGATGAGAGTGGAGCGGTGCAAAGCAGCTTAAGTAATGATCAATACAATAAGCTCAGAGAAGTAATATCCGGATAATGAAAACTATCGCTAAAAAGACAAGCAATATCATTTTACAGACTTTATCCCGATGCGCCCTTTCATAACGAGGGCGCTCTCTTTATGATGAACGCAATTAAATTAACTTTGCTAACGGCAGCGCTTGTTATTCGAGCCGCTGTTATGAAATAGCAAAACCAAGACTCAACACATGGAGATTCAACATGGCTTACTTTTCACTAGCCTTCGGTACGGCAACCAAAAACCGCGACAATAAAATCATTGAAGCGTTCTTCCCTAACCCACTTCTAAACCCAAGCGACGCTCTAGTAGCGGCTGTTGGTGAAGTTGCAGGTTACACTGAAGGCAACCAAGCTATCGAAATCTCTGCTGCACAAAGCGCAGAACTAGCGAAAGCATTCGCAGCAAACGACGATGCAGCAAACGCATCTTTCGCAGAAAAAGCAGCAGCATCTGAGCAGCCACTAGTTCTTGTTGTTCTTGCGACTGACGAGAAGCCAGCATCAGTTGCAGAAGGCTTCCTTAAGCTGCAACTTATCTCTAACCGCCTAGTTCAACCGCACGGCACAGTACTAGACGGCATCTTCGGTCTACTGCACAACATCGCATGGACTAACGAAGGTCCAATCGATCTTCCTGAGCTAGCTGAGCGTCAAATCGAAGCTCGCCTTGCAGGTCGTGCTCTATCTGTAGATTGCGTAGACAAGTTCCCTAAAATGGTGGATTACGTGGTACCAACAGGTATTCGTATTGCTGATACTTCTCGTGTTCGTCTTGGCGCACATGTGGGTGAAGGCACAACGGTTATGCACGAAGGTTTCATCAACTTCAATGCAGGTACAACTGGCGTAAGCATGGTTGAAGGTCGTATCTCTGCTGGTGTTGTTGTGGGTAACGGTTCAGACATCGGCGGCGGCGCTTCTATCATGGGTACTCTGTCTGGTGGCGGTACTATGGTTATCTCTATCGGCGAAAACTGCCTACTAGGTGCAAACGCGGGTCTTGGCTTCCCAATGGGCGATCGTTGTACTGTTGAGTCGGGTCTTTACGTGACTGCGGGTACTAAGGTTCGCATGCTAGATAAAGAAGGCAACGAAGTAGAAATCATCAAAGCTCGCGACCTAGCTGGCGTTTCTGATCTTCTGTTCCGTCGCAACTCGATCACTGGTCAAATTGAATGTCTAGCGAACAAGTCTGCTGTTGAACTAAACAGCGAGCTACACAGCAACAACTAATCTAAACGCTAAATGCTAAATGCTAAATGCTAAATGCTAAATGCTAGATGCTAGATGCTAGATGCTAGAAAATACGAAGCCGCTGGGGTTAAATCCAGCGGCTTTTCTTTTATTAGTATCTAGCTGAAAGGGTTACGCTTTCTCTGCAGCTAGCTGCTCAAGCGCTTGAATAGAGGTTTCTGATACTAGCGTACCATCCATATAGTAGCTAACCTTGTCTCCATCACGAACACCCGTCAGAACAGCTTTCTGGCCATCGTTATAGGTGATGTCCATGCGAATGGTGTTCTCGTCGATTTGCTGCATCTCACCCCATTCAATCTGACGATTATTAAAGCCAAGTGGGGCTTCTTTTAGTGAATCGTCTAGGCTGTCGTTCACATCAATCATGGTATCGACTTTGCTATCAAAGATGTGAGGCGCACCGGTAAGTGGGTTTTTACCCGCCCAGAATTCAATTGAGTTAAATACAATGTAATCGGCTGCAGTAGTCAGTGCGTAAACCGGAGCAAGCAAGAAGTTGACACCCGCACGAGCGTAACGGTTATCCACAACCTCAACGTTGAACTTCATTAATTTACCAGTAACCGCGTTACTACCTACACACCCAGCTAACGACATGACAATCGCTGCCACTGCAACTGCTTTTGTGATTGTTGTTTTCATAGTTCCCTCTTATGCCACGATGATTGATTCAGTTTTTGCATAGCCAAATCTGCACACATACAGAAATTCATAGCCTAACAAATTGATTCCATAACATTTAGCGTAGTGGAGTTTTTTAGAACAGCAAACTGCAACCATTAATTTTTTCGCTCTGGTTCCTAAATTTTGAGAAATAAAAAAGCGCAGACCTTTCGATCTGCGCTTTTCAGTTTTGATTAACCTAGCCTAGATTAATGCGACCTGTAAGAAAGTGATTAACCTACATTCTTACGAGCGTTTTGGAACATACGCATCCAAGCGCCATTCTCGCCCCAGCCTTCTGGAGACCAAGAGTTTGCAACCGTGCGGAATACACGCTCTGGGTGAGGCATCATGATTGTCACGCGGCCGTCTGTCGTTGTTAAACCAGTGATAGCGTTTGGCGAACCGTTCGGGTTATTCGGGTATTGCTGCGTTTGGTTACCGTTGTTATCAACGTAACGTAGAGCAACCGTACCTGAGTTTTCAATCGCGTTTAGGTGGTCGTTGTCACGCACTTCTACGCGGCCTTCACCGTGAGAAACAGCGATTGGCATACGGGAACCTTCCATGCCGTTGAAGAATACAGAATCAGATTTCTGAACTTCAACTAGGCTGAAACGTGCTTCAAAACGCTCAGATTCGTTACGAACGAAACGTGGCCAGTACTCAGCTCCAGGGATAAGTTCACGCAGGTTAGACAACATCTGACAACCGTTACACACACCTAGAGAGAAAGTATCTTCACGCTTGAAGAAGTTTTCAAATTGGTCACGAGTAGAGTCGTTAAATAGAACCGACTTAGCCCAACCTTCACCAGCGCCCAGTACATCACCGTAAGAGAAGCCACCACATGCCACCAGGCCGTTGTATTCTTCGAGTACCGTTTGACCCGTTAGGATGTCGCTCATGTGAATATCAGTTGCTTCGAAGCCTGCACGGTCGAATGCTGCTGCCATTTCAACGTGAGAGTTAACACCCTGCTCACGTAGAATTGCCATCTTAGGTTTAGCACCTGTGTTGATGAACGGTGCTGCGATATCTTCGTTTACGTCAAAGCTTAGTTTCACGTTCAGACCAGGGTCTGAATTGTCTTTCTTCGCTTCGTGCTCTTGGTCAGCACATATTGGGTTATCACGTAGACCTTGCATCTTGTGCGTGGTTTCAGCCCAGATAGTACGTAGCTCCGTACGGTTACGTTCAACTACTACAGACTCGCCAGACTTAATCACTAGCTCATCAGATGCTTCAACAGAGCCGATTACGTGTGAACACGCTTCTAGACCGTTTGCTGCAAGAGTAGAAAGAACAGCGTCTAGGTCGTCGTTACGAACCTGGATTACCGCACCTAGCTCTTCATTGAATAGTGCTGCTAGTGTGTCTTCACCTAGCGCTTCAATGTTTGCATTAACACCACAGTGACCTGCGAAAGCCATTTCAGCCAGTGTTACGAACAGACCACCATCGCCTTTATCGTGGTAAGCGACAACTTGGTCGTTCGCTACAAGTGCTTGAACGCCTTCGTAGAAACCTTTTAGTTGCGCTGCGTTGTCTACGTCTGCTGGCTTATCACCAAGCTGCTTGTAAACCTGTGCAAGTGCTGTCGCACCCATACGGTTTTTGCCGTTACCTAGGTCGATAAGTACTAAGCTTGAAGCACCTTTGTCAGTGCGAAGCTGAGGCGTAATCGTCTTACGAACATCTTCAACACGTGCAAACGCAGTAATAACAAGAGATAGCGGAGAAGTTACTTCTTTCTGCTCGCCGTTCTCTTCCCACTTAGTCTTCATCGACATTGAGTCTTTACCCACAGGGATAGTTAGACCCAGTGCTGGACATAGCTCTTCACCTACGGCTTTAACCGCTTCGTAAAGGCCTGCATCTTCACCAGGGTGACCTGCTGGAGACATCCAGTTAGCTGACAATTTAATGTGTTTGATATCGCCGATGTTGGTCGCTGCGATGTTTGTGATTGCTTCACCAACTGCTAGACGAGCTGACGCGCCAAAGTCTAGTAGTGCTACTGGCGTACGCTCACCAAGAGACATCGCCTCACCGTGGTAAGAGTCGTAGCTTGCTGCAGTTACAGCGCAGTTAGCAACAGGAACCTGCCATGGGCCAACCATTTGGTCACGAGCAACAAGGCCAGTTACCGAGCGGTCACCGATAGTGATAAGGAAGGTTTTCTCAGCGACTGTTGGTAGACGAAGAACACGGTCAACCGCTTCGTTCATTTCGATACCAGAACGGTCAATCGCAGGGTTGTTCGCTTTTAGCGTTTTCGCGTCACGGTGCATCTTAGGTGTCTTACCTAATAGGATGTCCATTGGCATGTCGATTGGCGTGTTGTCGAAGTGAGAATCTTCTAATTTAAGATCACGTTCTTCTGTTGCTTTACCAACCACAGCGTAAGGTGCGCGCTCACGCTTACAAATAGCGTCGAACGTTGCCATGTCTTTGTCAGCAACCGCCATTACGTAACGCTCTTGAGATTCGTTACACCAGATCTCAAGTGGGCTCATGCCCGGCTCATCGTTTGGCACGTCACGTAGGTTGAAGATACCGCCACGCTCGCCATCGTCTACTAGCTCAGGAAGTGCATTTGAGATACCGCCCGCGCCCACATCGTGGATGAATGCGATTGGGTTCGCATCACCTAGCTGCCAACAACGGTCGATCACTTCCTGACAACGACGTTCCATCTCTGGGTTTTCACGTTGAACAGAAGCGAAATCAAGATCTTCAGAAGAAGAACCAGAGTCCATTGAAGATGCCGCACCGCCACCAAGGCCGATGTTCATTGCAGGGCCACCCAGAACAATTAGGCTTGCACCTACTGGGATCTCTTTCTTCTGAACGTGCTCATCACGGATGTTACCTAGGCCACCAGCTAGCATGATCGGCTTGTGGTAACCGCGTACTTCTTCACCTGCGTGAGAGTTTACTTTCTCTTCGTAAGTACGGAAGTAACCTAGTAGGTTTGGACGACCAAATTCGTTGTTGAATGCCGCGCCACCAAGAGGACCTTCAAGCATGATATCCAAAGCAGTAACGATACGGCTTGGCTTGCCAAAGTCAGTTTCCCAAGGTTGAACGAAGTTCGGGATCTTAAGGTTAGATACAGAGAACGCCACCAGACCAGCTTTTGGTTTACCACCAATACCTGTTGCGCCTTCATCACGGATTTCACCGCCTGAACCTGTAGATGCGCCCGGCCATGGAGAGATTGCCGTTGGGTGGTTGTGCGTTTCAACTTTCATCAAGATGTGTGTTTTCTCTTGGTGGTAGTTGTACTGACGAGTTTCTGGATCTGGGAAGAAACGACCGACTTCAGAGCCAGTCATAACTGCTGCGTTATCTTTATATGCAGAAAGTACGTTATCAGGAGTAACTTCAAACGTATTTTTGATCATTTTAAACAGTGATTTTTCTTGCTTAACGCCGTCGATAGTCCAGTCAGCGTTAAAGATCTTGTGACGACAGTGCTCTGAGTTCGCTTGTGCAAACATCATTAGCTCGATGTCAGTCGGGTTACGACCTAGCTTCTCAGTGAAGCTTTCAAGAAGGTAATCAATCTCATCTTCTGCAAGAGCAAGACCTAGGGTAACGTTTGCTTTTTCAAGCGCTTTACGTCCGCCAGCTAATAGGTCAACTTCCGCATAAGGAGCAGGCTCAGCAACAGTGAAAAGCGCCGCCGCTGATTCGAAGTCAGTGAAAACGACTTCCATCATACGGTCGTGCAGGATTGCTTTCAGCTCAACAAGTTGAAGCTCAGAAAGTTCAGCAGAGGTTTCAATGTAGAAAGCAGTACCGCGCTCTAGACGTGACACTTTAGCCAGTCCACAGTTATGTGCGATATCTGTTGATTTTGAAGACCAAGGCGAGATAGTGCCCGGGCGTGGCGTTGCAAGCAGCAGTAAACCTTCAGGTTCATGCTCTTCAATCGTTGGACCGTAAGTCAGTAGCTTTTCTAGCTTCTCAACTTCAGACTCATCTAGGTCTGCCGTTAGATCAGCAAAGTGGGCAAACTCAGCGTAAATACCTGTTACAGGTAAGCTTAATTCACGACAAAGCTCTAAAAGCTTGTTAACACGAAACTCAGATAGAGCTGGGGAGCCACGCAAAATTCTCATGTGCTTACGTCTCTTATGCAGTTGATTAAGGTAGTATTGGAATAAATTCAGTGGGTTATAGGAACAACCTAACTGTTTTCTTCGAAGCTATTCCCGAAGGTTGCCAAACCTATGCCGATTCCACCTCTTCAATGCGAGCGCATTATAAAGCATTTCTTTTTGTGACGTAACACCAAAAGCAACCGTTTGCGTGATTTTTTTTATCTTTCTCCGTAAATGGTACTTTTGCTGCATTTATCACCACTTTTACAACTGTTTAATTAAACCTGCTTTGCCAGCCTTGCGGGGTTTGGTATAAAGGGGCTTCCACTTTTCGAGATTTCATTTTGATGCCTAAATTTACGCTCATCTTTTCGTCTAAGTTCCTTCTGCTCACCATCGCCCTAGTTGGGTTGGCTGGATGTCAGATTGAATCTGAACCTAAAAGTGTCCTTGAGCAGATACGAGATCGTGGCGTTCTTCGTGTCGGCACCCTAAATAACCAACTCTCTTATTACATCGGTCCTGATGGCCCAGCCGGCTTAGATTACGAATTAGCTCGTGAGTTTGCGCAGGAGCTTGGTGTAAAGCTTGAGGTTAAACCCGCTTACCGTTTGTCTGGCTTGTTCCCTGCACTGCAGAAAGGTGAGATCGATCTTATCGCGACTGGCTTAACGCAAAATAACAACCTGACACGCGCTTATCGCGCCGCACCTGCTTATTACTATGTAAGCCAACAAGTCGTGTACAAGAAAGGTCAATGGCGACCAAGAAACCTCGATCAACTGATCAAGTTTGAGAACGAGCGTCAGGCCGAATTTGTAAAAGAACAATCTGAATCAGAAGAAACGGCATCAAATGAAACACTGACGCCATCTTTAGTTGTGGTGAAAGACTCACACTTTGAACCAACACTAAAACAGCTTCAGAACATACACGATGACTTTATCTACGATGCGGTCGGTAATGCGGACATCAATGACCTGCTAAAAGAAGTATCAACCGGAGAGCGACTGTTTACCGTTGCAGACTCCATTGAGCTCTCGTTGGCGCAGCGTTTATACCCTGATGTAGCTTTGGCTTTTGAACTAACAGAAGACCAACCTATCTCTTGGTACTTAGAGCGTTCAGAAGATGAGAGTCTGTATGCATTGCTGATTGAGTTCTTCGGTAACCTTAAACAGTCTGGTGAACTGGCTTCACTGGAAGAGAAATACATCGGCCACATTGGTACCTTTGACTACGTTGATACTCGTGCCTTTATCCGCGCATTGGATAGCAAGCTACCTAAATGGTCACCACTGTTTCAGCAATACTCGCAAGAATTTGATTGGCGCTTGATTGCTGCTTTGGCATACCAAGAGTCACACTGGAACCCAGTCGCGCGTTCTCCTACTGGTGTTCGAGGCATGATGATGTTGACGCTGCCAACCGCGAAGAGCGTAGGTGTTACCAATCGTCTTGACCCGAAACAATCAGTACAAGGTGGTGTCGAGTACCTGCGCCGTATCGTTAACCGAGTTCCAGACTCTATTACTCAACATGAAAAGATCTGGTTTGCCCTCGCTTCATATAACGTAGGTTACGGTCACATGATGGATGCTCGCCGCTTAACCAAAGCACAAGGCGGCAACCCTGACGCTTGGGGTGATGTAAAAGATCGACTTCCTCTGTTGAGACAGAAGAAGTACTACAGCCAAACTCGATACGGCTATGCGCGTGGTGATGAAGCAAGGAATTACGTTGAGAACATTCGCCGCTATTACCAGAGTATTATTGGCCATGTAAATCAGCGTAATAAAGAACAAGAAGCAAGCCTTGAAGGTTTGGTGGTGATCCCACCTTTAGAAACCTCAGGTGCTGAATCAAGTATCAGCGCAGCTCAGTCGACAGTAAGCAGTTCTGAGCCTTCGCAGTAAAAACCAAAAGAGCAATGCCATCTAGCATTGCTCTTTTTTATTACTTTTTTCGACTCTTCTTTCGTCGCTACGGGATAAGGGACGCAAGCAGGAAAATAATGGTGAGATCTCGAGTGTCATATTGCAGTAACAATCGAACCTTATAACGGCACACCACAATCAAGATTATGCTCTGCTGCACTGCGATGCTGGCTTACTTAGAACAGCTATTCTAAGTAAGCCAAGTGTGCGACAGGCCAAACAAACGAATAACACTATAATTAAATCGTTAGTCCAAACTAAAAAGTCAGACGACACATAGGAAATCATTGAAATGATGAAGAAACTGAAATCGAAACGCCTTGATAAGACCGTTGCTGCAAACCGTCGTAAGCGTATGCTTTCAAATAATAAGAAGAAGATCATTTGGCGCAATCGCGCTTTCATGCAGATGATTGCTGAGTAAATGTAATTACCAAGTCAGTTTGCTTGGCACTCGTGCGATTGAGAGTGCCGATAGCTCGCTGCTACTTCTTGTTACCAGCCTTCATATCTGCTTCTACACGCTGCTCTTCCAGCAGACGTTCTTGCTTGCGCTTCTCTTTTATCTCTTTTCTACGACGCTTGAAAAACGATTGCAATTGCTCACGGCACTCTTCCTCTAACAAGCCATGTTCAACGTCGGCATAGTGGTATGAGGCCTGACTTTCAAACAAATTCAACACTGTACCTGCAGCGCCCGCTTTTAAGTCTGGAGCGCCAAACACAATGCGCTTTACTCGGCTGTGTAACAAGGCACCAGCACACATTGGGCAAGGCTCGAGCGTGACGTATAAAGTGGTATCAAGCAGCCGATAGTTTTCTAAGGTTTGACCAGCTTTACGCAAAGTTTCAATTTCTGCGTGTGCCGTTGCATCGTGGCTGCCAATCGAACGGTTCCACCCTTCAGAGATAATCTTCCCATCTTTCACTAATATAGCACCCACAGGAACCTCTCCCTCACTCTCTGCTTGCTTAGCTACCTCGATGGCGCGTCGCATGAAGATTTCATCTTGAGGGGTGAATTGATGGTCTGACAAAGGGAACTCCAGAAAACAAAGGATTAAAACGAAATTAGGTATGCGGTGAAGCATACCTAATCTTCGTGATAATGAACAATAAAGAGATAATAGACAACAAGAGACAATGAACGATTGCCGCTTGCTAGTTGGTCGAACTGTTAGCTATTAGCGTCTTCTATGCTATCGGCTATTGGCGTCGCTTTGATGCTCACAATGCGATTGTTCTCAACAGAGATAATTTCAAACTGCCACTGTTGGTATTGAACAACCTCGCCTGCATCAGGTAATCGTCCTATTAGCCAAGTCACAAGGCCATTCAACGTTTGGAAGCTCTCGCTTTCACCCTCAGAATCCGACAGCTCTAAACGGTTTTTCAGTTCACTGATCGGAATCAATCCATCCACCAGCAAACCGTCTTCCACTTGCTCAGTCCAAAGATCGTTCGGGTTATTCGATAGTTCGCCAGCAATCGCCTCAAGAATATCGTAATGAGTCACAAGACCTTGAACATCGCCATACTCGTCGACAATGAATGCCATCTCAGTACCCGACTCTTTAAAGTAGCCAAGTAAACGCAGAGCTTTCATCGATTCTGGAACATAGATCGGTGAGCGAGACAGCCCCATGATCACTTGAATGCTTAGATTGCCTGCCTGATTCAGCAAGGCTTTGGCTGACACCGTACCCACCACTTTATTGAGGTGATCTTGGCACAATGGAAACACACTGTGCTTTGATGAACGTAGTTTCTTTAAGATTTGCTCTACTGGTTGGTCGACATCCAAAAAGTCGATGTCTCGACGCGGAGTCATTAAAGAGCTCACAAGGCGATCATCAAGCTGCAAGATATTACGAATCATCTCTTGTTCGCCGCGTTCAATCACACCCGATTCAGAACCCTCTTTCACAAGTGCATGGATATCATCTTCAGTTACGCTATCTTCGTCACCACCTCGCCCCATCAACTTGAGAATGCCTTCCGTAGAAGCCGACAGCGCAAACACAAACGGCGTCGCGATTTTAGATAACCAGAAGATTGGCAGCGCGACTAACACAGCAATGTTTTCAGCTTGAGATTGAGCAAAACGCTTTGGTACCAACTCACCGACAACGATGGCGAAATAAGTAATACCGACCACCACAACCGCAGTAGACAAGATATTCGCTTGTGTTGGATCGAGTCCCCATAGTTCAAGTTGAACGGCCAGGGGAGCCGATAGCGTTGCCTCACCCACAATACCGCTGAGCAGGCCAATTACTGTGATACCGATTTGAATAGTCGAGAGGAAGCGGGTTGGGTTTTCTTTGAGCTCAAGAGCAATCTGAGCGGAACGGTGTTTTTCGGCTAAGCGTTTCAGCCGACTATTTTTTGCTGCTACCAATGCAATCTCTGACATGGCAAACAGACCATTTAAAACAATTAACCCTACTAAAAGCAGAATTTTCATGTGGCTTGGATTTCCTAAATTTACCGGCCAACAATTAGCCGTAATCCGGATTATAAGCTGAGTGCGTTTATTTTGAATATAAAAAGTTTTTGATATAAAAAGTCTTGGATATAAAAAAATAGAAAAAGATAGCGAAAAAAAAGCCCGCACATTTCGGTGCGGGCTTAGGAATGAGTAAAGCTTAATATCGCTTAGTTCAATCTTACATAGTGTAAGTATAAGGTGCTTGGATACCTAGTGGGATACCAAGAGCCCAGTAAGCTAGCAAGAACAAAGACCAACCGATTAGCATGGCAATCGAGAATGGCATCATTAGAGAAGCTAGAGTACCAATACCTGTCGACTTAACGTAGCGCTGACAGTAAACAACAACCAGTGGGAAGAACACCATTAGTGGAGAGATGATGTTAGACACTGAGTCACCTACACGGTAAGCCGCTTGAGATAGCTCAGGAGAGATACCCACGACCATTAGCATTGGAACTAGGATTGGACCGATAAGCGCCCACTTAGCCGAAGCCGAACCTACAAGCAGGTTGACTGAAGCCGTTAGTAGAATCATACCAACAACCGTTGCTTCACCAGGAAGGTCCATCGCTTTCAGACCTTCAGCACCGTAAAGCGCAAGCATTGTACCGATGTTTGATTGACCGAATGCAGATAGGAACTGTGCACAGAAGAACGACATTACAATGTATGCGCCCATCGTAGCCATTGTCTCTGACATTGCTTTGATTACGTCATTGCTGTTCTTGAAAGTACCCGCTACACGGCCGTAGACGATACCTGGAATGATGAACAGGATGAAGATCAGAGGAACGATAGACTTCATAACTGGAGCAGAGAACGCTGTTAGCTCACCTTCAGGTGAACGAAGCGCTGAGTTTTCAGGAACTAGAGCCGCGATAAGCAGACCAATACCCGCAACCATTGCCCAACCAGCGTAACGGAATGCTTTAGATTCGATTGCAGTGAACGTACCAAGATCAGGTGCCGCTTCTGCATCTTCATCAACTGGCGTATTAGCAAGGCGAGGCTCGATAATTTTCTCAGTTACGTACCAACCGATAGCAACAATAAGAACTGAAGATAGGCCAGTAAAGAAGATGTTCGCTAGAGGGTTAATCACGTATTCAGGGTCAAGAACGTTTGCCGCTGTTTGAGTGAAACCAGCTAGTAACGGGTCAATACCTGAAGGGATGAAGTTCGCAGAGAAACCACCTGATACACCAGCAAACGCTGCTGCAATACCCGCTAGAGGGTGACGACCCGCAGCGTGGAAGATGATACCGCCAAGAGGGATGACTAGAACGTAACCTGCATCTGCTGCTGTGTGAGACACGATAGCAACAAGGATTAGCATTGGCGTTAGTAGCTTAGCTGGCGTGAAGTTAAGCATCTTCTTAAGGCCAGTCGTAATGAAGCCTGAAGAGTCAGCAACGCCTACACCTAGCATAGCAACAAGTACGATACCTAGAGGTGCGAAGCCTGTGAACGTGGTAACCATATTCGCTAGGAAGCTAGCAAGTGCTTCACCAGTTAGTAGGTTGTTTACTTCAAGAGCAGCACCCGTTTGAGGGTTGATTAAGTCGAATGAAAGATTCGATAAAAGTGCAGATGCTACCCATACAATAACTAGAGCCCAGAAGAACAGAATTGCTGGATCTGGAATTTTGTTGCCGGCGCGTTCAATGAAGTTTAGAAAGCGGTCCATACCACTGATCTTCTCAGTCGATGGTGCTTTTTTTACGGCTTGGTTACTCATTGTAACTCCATATGTGATGTTGTTTTGTTTAGGCCTAATATAAGTTTTGACCACGGCCTATTGGTACAGCACATATTCTATTAAAGTCGTTGTTAAAAAGCACAAGATTCCACCTAATTTTCCATAAATGGAGACATATTTTGCAAAAATACCATACAACCACAACAATATAAAAACACAAAAAACACCATTCCATATACAGAGTTTTAACTAGCACGCAAACAATGTCCGAGGAGTGAAAATTATCAGTAAAAGAAGTGGCATGAGCCTTGGCATGCAGTAAACGTTTGCTTGAAGGTCAATCAAACTCACTGTATTTGGAGAGCATAGTTTCGAGGTAAATACTTTGCGCATGGTTCATACGATCTCGCCATGCAATTGTGACAGTAATATTTTTTAACGCATCGGACAAAGCACCGCCTGCATTAGTCACTTCACAGGTCATGGCATAGGCAGAACCCGACAAACCGGATAAAGGATCTGAACTGCCTCTATTGAGACAGTGACTCGCCTGATTTAGTTCCGAAAAAGGAATTAAACCTACCGCCCCACTCGCATTAGATACCCGAGTTCGATAATACTCCATCTGCCTTTCAGCAAAATGCAGCGCCTCTACGCTGTGGAGCGCAAAATCCGATTTTTGTTCAGCGTAGACCTGCAATTTAACCAGACCTAACGAGGCAACGCCAATCAACAGAAAAGAGATAAGAACCTCTATCAAGCTAAAACCTGAGTTCTTAGAAATCATTCCATGATCCTCGCTTCCACTGATAAGTTGAAGGCAGATCAATCGGATTAGAATCCGCACGAAAATCTAAGTCCATGTCACCAACAATGGTCGTCACACCTGCAGGTGAATCAAAAATAAGGCCACCAGAAGGCAAACCAGATGCAAACTGAATCCCGACACTTTTTTTGACGACACTGGCGTTATCTATGTCTTTAATAAAAGGCGCAAATACGTTATTCGGCAAAAGGTTCTTCCAAAAGTCATCGACACGCGTTTTTACATGGCTCTTTTGATAATCGACCAAATGATAAATCACTCCGTTGTAAGCCATGGCTCCATTTAGTGCCAACACACCATCTTGCACAACCAACAGCTGTGATGGATTGATTGTGGCCGCAACCGCAGCATTAATATGGCAGTTGCCTTCAACCCACAGCCCCTTGGTTTGCCCTGCCGTAAAGTGCTCCATAATCTCAGTGCCGCACTCAGTCGCATTCAATAGCTGAACATGCTTAAACAAATCCGTATCTTGTGACAGGTCGACAATATTTTGCTCGGTTTTAACAACACCAAAAAAGGTGTAAAAGGGATTCATATTCGGATCCGGATTAAAGTCCTTCTTAAAAGGCGCTGGATTGGTTCCTTGATAATAATCAGGGGCATAGATCGAATAAGAGCTACCAGAAACGCCTTTAGGGATCGCTGTTTTATAGTCGCTATGGCAAATGCCATCGAAGCCAGAAAATGGACCATCAGCAATAGGATCGAGTACCTCTAACCCTAATGCCTGTCCTGAATTACTATGGGTTTCGTTATATTGATAGGTGAACAGATCAGCAAAAGAGACACTGACACACTCATATTCATTGCCACTTAAAGGGTCTTCTTTGGCTGTCGGCTTCAGGCTCAAAGTTCCAATAAGTTCGATAGGACCAGTAGACTGAATCGCCCCACTACCGAGCTGAGATCTTTCTCTTATTGTCTTAAAAAGTGACTGTACGTTTGAGGATGACGCTACGATGTAAGCGCTAGAAATTGCACTATCCGAGATTTCGATCTGCGGTTTATTTTCGTAAGGAGAACACCAATCAGAAAAATCTGCAGGACGAGTACTCACGTCTTTGATATCAGCAATTGTCTTGTCTAATTCAAGTAAGTAGGAGTAGGTACACTCTAAGCCTCCTTCCGATCGCCAGTGTTCTTGTCTGCCCTGCACTTCATTCTGTGCGACTTTAATTTGATGGAATACACTGCGATACGTGCCTAATGTCACCACTAAAGCACCAATTAAAAGCACTGACGTAATCAATAACGTCACCACACCACGCTGCTTTTTAAATATCATCATTGCCAGTTCCTCTGCTTAACGGAAACCGAAACAGATTTGGAAACACCTGCGGTTGGGATTGACGCTGTAATACTGATATCAGTGAGCGTGCTCTTGATAGAATTCTGCTCCAATACTTGGGAATTAATGCTGAACTCATCAACATCAATGAGGTTGTCATCGAACAGTGAGTAACATCCAGTAACCTCATGAAATGTAGGAATTGCCTCCGATACAGTGGTGCCCTTCTCACATATTTGCAGTTTGGTTCCATTTTTTCTGTAAACGATATTTCGATGTTCTTTACTTGCGCTTGAGCCCTCTCGGAAGTAAACAAAACCAATCGCAATAGCGCCACTCACTTGGATAGTATTACTCGCACCGGATAGCTTTATGGAATCGCCGTTTGAACCATCGTAGCCTGCTCGTTGGATATCCTCTTTCATCACCTGCATGGTGCTGGTTAGATTTTGTAGCAGTAATAGCTCGATACCTTTATCTTTGGCGATTCTCTGCCCCGTAATAAACACACTGCCAATAATAGAAATCGCGAACACACCAATCACAGAGGCCACCATCAATTCAATCAGTGATGTTCCTCGTTGCTTGTTAGGCGCTGCCACTATCGGCTTAACACGCATAATAGCCATACTGAGCGCTCGACTCGCCGCATACCTTAATTCGTCCTGGCGGGCTAGATAGCTTGATCAAAAGTCGATCAGTGGAAGTACCATTAGGGAATAGATAAATTGTCCCCCTGGAAGGCCTTCCTCTAACACTCTCAAAGCTGATTCTTGCGCCGGTGTAGTTATGGGAAAACGATAAATCTCGAAATGGTTTACCCGACAACATCAGTAACGTTTCACCAGAAAGGTCTTCAGTAGGCTTTAACCTTACAGTCCACTCTCCGGTTGATTGCACCTCATTTTTATCCATAGAGAAATGTACCCACAGATCTTGATTCCTTTTGACCGATTCAGACTTGGCCTGAATGAGAAAACCATTCAACTCTCCGGCGAGTCGCTGCATCTTGACGGTTTCAGTAACCGAACTAAAACTCGGGGCAGCCGTCGCTATCAGTATCGACAGTACCGATACCGTTATTAACAGCTCTAACAAAGTAAACCCGCGAGTCATTTCCCAAATTCCTATGTAACTCAATGCGTAACCGCATTTAATCTTGCAGCGATGCTACCACCGGAGAAGAATGGGCTGAGCTATGAAAGGAAACTACTCGCGATGATTCGAAAAAATATATGCAACAGCAACAACTTAAGCATGAGAGGGATGACATTGATCGAGTTATTGCTCGCTGTCGCTATCGTGGGGATACTCGGTGCAATTGCTTACCCAAGTTATACAAACCATGTCATCAAAGCGCATCGAGTCACAGCAATGGCCGATATGACCAAGATGCAACTGGAGATGGAGACCTTGTACACGGGGAACTATGCATCGGCAGCAGAGAGTATAATTTCAGGAGGGACATGCTTGTTTTGTGATACCGATACTAGCCGGTACACGCTAGCGATATCTGCGAGTAGCTCCACCTATTCAATTCAAGCTGAACCACTCTCACCACAAACAAACGATGATTGCTTAGATTCGACGACCGATATTTTGGAGCTACACCATTCTGGCGTTTCAGAGCCAGAAGCGTGTTGGAAGTAACAAGAGCAACCCCCAAAGGGCTCTAGAATTTATCTGTGCAACCTCAATTCTTTCCTCTATGAGCTTCTTTTCTCTAACCTACAGACACAAAAAAGCCTGCTACATGAGCAGGCTTTTCTAATATTATCAACAACCTAAAGTATCAATAACCTAATACATCAATGAATTGATTACTTAGTTAGGTCATCGAAGAAGTTTTTAACGCCGCTAAAGAAACCTTCAGATTTTGGCTTATGCTTACTTGCCGCTTCACCACAACATGTTTCTTCGAATTCACGCAGTAGTTCTTTTTGGCGAGAGCTTAGCTTAACTGGAGTCTCAACCACTAGCTTAACGATTAGGTCACCCACACCGCCGCCACGAACGCCTTTCACGCCTTTGCCACGCATACGGAACATACGGCCCGTTTGTGTTTCTTCTGGCACTTTAAGGTTTACACGACCATCCAGTGTTGGAACTTCAACTTCACCGCCTAAAGCAGCCATTGAGAAGCTTACTGGAACCTCACAGTAAAGGTTGTTGCCGTCACGCTCAAAGATGTTGTGTTCTTTTACGTGTACTTGTACGTACAGGTCGCCAGCTGGAGCGCCTTGCTCTCCCGCTTCGCCTTCGCCAGATAGACGAATACGATCGCCAGTATCAACACCAGCAGGGATCTTAACGTTAAGCGTTTTCGTCTTCTGTTTGCGACCTTGACCATGACATGAGTTACATGGGTCTTTGATGATCTTGCCTTTACCATTACAAGTAGGACAAGTCTGTTGAACCGCAAAGAAACCTTGGCGCATTTGTACTTGGCCGTGGCCATGACAAGTGCCACATGTTTGTGCAGAAGAGCCCGCTTTCGCGCCGCTACCGTCACAAGTATCACACTCGACAAGAGTCGGTACTTCGATTTCTTTAGAAACACCACGAACCGCTTCTTCTAGAGAAAGCTCCATGTTGTAACGTAGATCTGAACCGCGTTGTGCGCGCTGTTGACCGCCACCACGACGACCGCCGCCGAAGATATCGCCAAATACGTCACCGAAGATATCGCCGAAGTCACCTTGGCCACCGCCGCCGAAACCACCGCCGCCGCCCATGCCACCTTGTTCAAAGGCTGCGTGACCGTATTGGTCGTAAGCTGCTTTCTTTTGAGAGTCAGTTAGGATCTCGTACGCTACTTTTACTTCTTTAAACTTATCTGCTGCGGTTTCGTCACCCTGGTTACGGTCCGGGTGGAATTTCATCGCTAAGCGTTTGTACGCTTTTTTAATATCGCGCTCTGATGCATCGCGGCTTACGCCTAATACTTCGTAAAAATCACGTTTTGACATGTTCTAGGTCACCAAAATAATTGCTACTACCGAATGATCACTTCAGTAGTCTGTGTATCAATCTAGATAAAAGTTCTGCCGGCTGAAATGCCGAATAAAGCTATTATCTAGATCGACAAGTCTAAATACAAATTTACGGGCGTGAGAGTTACCTCTGACGCCCGTATTAATAAGTCTTCGAGACAAATTTCTAAGCAGATAGCTTGAGTTCTAGGAGGAAGCGCGGAGCCTACGCTAGTAGGTGAGCACTTCCGACAACGAAATCAGGCTACTCTGCGACGAAATTATTTTTTGTCGTCTTTAACTTCTTCAAACTCTGCGTCTACCACATCGTCGTCTTGCTTAGGTTGTTCACCAGCGTCAGCACCAGCTTGTTCAGCTTGAGCTTTCTGTTGAGCAATTTCCATTAGCTTCTGAGCTGCTTGCATAAGTTCTTGAACTTTAGCGTCGATAGCTTCTTTGTCGTTACCAGATTTAACTTCTTCTAGTGCCGTGATAGCTGCTTCGATTTTAGCTTTCTCGTCTGCAGGTAGAGCTTCACCAGCTTCTTCTACTTGCTTCTTAGTGCCGTGAATCATTTGGTCAGCTTGGTTACGTGCAGTTACTAGCTCTTCGAACTTTTTGTCCGCTTCTTTGTTAGCTTCTGCTTCTTGTACCATTGCTTCGATCTCTTCCTCAGACAGGCCGCCTGATGCTTGGATAGTGATCTTCTGCTCTTTACCTGTTGCTTTATCTTTAGCAGATACGTTCAGGATACCATCAGCATCTAGGTCGAATGTTACTTCGATTTGTGGCATGCCACGTGGTGCTGGTTGGATACCTTCTAGGTTGAACTGACCAAGAGACTTGTTGTAAGTCGCTTGCTTACGCTCACCTTGAAGAACGTGGATAGTTACTGCGTTTTGGTTGTCTTCAGCTGTAGAGAACACTTGATCCGCTTTAGTAGGGATAGTTGTGTTTTTCTCGATAAGCTTAGTCATCACGCCACCCATCGTTTCGATACCGAAAGATAGAGGAGTAACGTCTAGTAGTAGAACGTCTTTAACGTCACCAGCTAATACACCACCTTGAACAGCAGCACCCATTGCAACAGCTTCGTCAGGGTTTACGTCTTTACGTGGCTCTTTACCGAAGAATTCAGTTACTTTAGCTTGAACCATAGGCATACGAGTTTGACCACCAACTAGGATAACGTCAGTGATTTCGCCTACAGATAGGTCAGCATCTGCTAGAGCTACTTTTAGTGGCTCAAGAGAACGTTGAACTAGGTCTTCAACTAGAGACTCAAGCTTCGCACGAGTCACTTTGATGTTCATGTGCTTAGGACCAGTCGCATCAGCAGTAACGTAAGGTAGGTTTACGTCAGTTTGAGTAGTAGAAGAAAGCTCGATTTTCGCTTTTTCTGCTGCTTCTTTAACACGCTGCATTGCTAGTGGATCAGCTTTAAGGTCGATACCTTGCTCTTTCTTGAACTCATCTACTAGGTAGTTGATCATGCGGTTATCGAAATCTTCACCACCAAGGTGAGTGTCACCGTTAGTTGAAAGAACTTCGAAAGTTTTCTCGCCTTCTACTTCATCGATTTCGATGATAGAGATATCGAATGTACCACCACCAAGGTCGTATACAGCGATAGTGCGATCACCACCTTGCTTGTCTAGGCCGTAAGCTAGAGCAGCAGCAGTTGGTTCGTTGATGATACGTTTAACATCTAGACCAGCGATACGGCCAGCATCTTTAGTTGCTTGACGTTGAGCATCGTTGAAGTAAGCAGGAACAGTAACAACTGCGCCAGTTACTTCTTCGCCTAGGAAGTCTTCAGCTGTTTTCTTCATTTTCTTAAGAACTTCAGCAGATACTTGAGGAGCAGCCATTTTTTGGCCTTGCGCTTCAACCCATGCATCACCGTTATCAGCTTTAACAATGTTAAAAGGCATGATTTCGATATCGCGTTGAACTTCTTCATCTTCAAAACGACGACCGATTAGACGCTTAATTGCGTATAGCGTGTTTTGAGGGTTAGTAACTGCTTGACGTTTCGCAGGTTGACCAACTAGCGTCTCGCCGTCAGTGTATGCGATTACCGATGCTGTTGTGCGTTCGCCTTCAGCATTTTCTAGTACGCGTGGTTTGTCGCCGTCTAAAACAGCAACACAAGAGTTAGTAGTACCTAAATCAATACCAATGATTCGACCCATCAGGCTATCTCCGAAATATAATCTATATTAGTTTTTTGCTATACCCACATATGTGGGGGGCGGTAATCAGGGATTCAACCCTAATACACAAAATTTAAGTGCAAATGTAATTTGCTTTCGTATGCACCATAGATAAGGGCTCACGAAGCCTTTTCAAGGGTGAAAATGGATTTTTTTACATTTATTTTAATAAAAGGAATGATTAGGCACGAATACATATCATTACCGCCTATATAAGTCCCATAACTGGGTTTATTCACCCTCGACTATCCTTTCTTGTAGCAAAGTCTTGTTTCTGTAAACGGGCTCTCAAAGAGGCTCCCTCACACAACAATTAAGGCCGCACTATCGTTTGTTGAGTAAAAGTAGATAAAGTGACCTTCTCACCCAATAAAAAACGGAGCCACTTGGGCTCCGTTTATCTACTCAGGGTTTCAGCTCAGATTAAATCTATAGCGGAAAGAGTCTCTGAATTAAGCTTCTGCTTTCTGTAGCTCAGCTTCTTCATTAGCTTCAACGCCAATTTCGTTTTCAGATTTAGCAACGATAGTGTTCACCGCTGTATCACCTACTACGTTTGAAGAAGTACAGAACATGTCACAGATACGGTCAACAGCAGCAACAATCGCTAGACCTTCTGGTGGTAGACCTAGTTGGTGCAATAGAACACCTACCATTACTACACCGCCACCTGGAACACCACCAGCACCGATAGAAAGAAGCAGGATAGTTAGACCTAGAGTGAAGATATCAGCAGTGTTGATTGGCTGACCAAATGCGTTTGCTACGAACATAGTCGCTAGTGCGATGTAGATAGATACACCAGACATGTTCATTGTTGCACCTAGTGGTACACCGAAACCTGCTACTGACTTAGATACGTTTAGTTTGTCAGTAAGAGTACGCATAGTTACTGGGATTGTTGCATTCGAACTTGCTGTAGATAGTGAGAATAGAACTTGCTCACGCGTTGCACGTAGGAACTGCTTTGGAGAAATACCAGTGAATGAACCAACCATCATTGGGTAGAAGAAGAAAATCCAGAACACTAGCATTGCAACCACAAGCGCCACATAGCCAGCAACTGACATTAGCGTGTCTGCATCCAGTGTTGCGCCCAGTTGAATCATCAGAGCAAATACACCGTAAGGCGCCAAGCTCATTACTAGGCCGATAAGCTTCATCATGATTTCGTTAGCCATCTTGAATGTCTTGATAGCTGGGCCACCACGAGAATCAAGCGCTTGAATAGCAAGACCTGTCAAAATTGCCATGAAGATGATTTGCAGCATGTCGCCGCTTGCGAACGCTTCTACAGGGTTACTAGGAACGATGTTAACAACAAGAGAGAAGATGTCTGGTGTTTCAGTTGTTGTAAGCGCAATTGTCTCAGAAACCGTACCCGCTAGATTCGCACCTGCACCTGGTTGGAAAATAAGACCAATCGTTAGCGCTGCTGAGATCGCGATGATGGTGTTAATAATGTAAAGACCAAAGGTTTTACCACCAAGACGACCAAATGAACGAATATCTTTTAGCTCAACAATACCGCAAACAATAGATACGTATACAAGAGGAACTACAAGTAACTTGATAAGTGATACGAACATACCACCAGCACCTTCTGCAGCACCAAGTAGATACGTATCAAAAATAGCAATACCGCTGAATAGGTACTGAATAGCAGTACCAATAAGTAGACCAGCAAACAAGCCTACAAAAATTTTACTTGAGAGCGATTTATCCATCGTTCTTCTCCAGTTTGTTGTGTTTGAAATTTGTACTTTTATAGTTATATATGCGATCAAAATCGCTATATGGCAGTGGATTTTACATACAAAGATAACAATTAAAAGTGTTTATTTACAAAAACATCACAAATGTGACATCAAAACATTTACTCATTCACAACAAGTTTCATAACACAAAACTCTAAATCGCTGATCTAAATGAAATAAAAAGAACGACATTCTCAATACGGTTTTGATGCTTATTTACGTGGACTCTCAAGCTATAGACATAAAAAAAGAGAGGCATATGCCTCTCTTTTCATTTCACGTAAACCAGTGATTTATTTTGCCGCCACGACTTACTCAGTCAATGCGCTAATCAATCAGCTGGCAACGTAATAAGTAATTACTTAGCAACCATAACCATCGCTGGGCGAACCACACGGCCGTTTAGTTCATAGCCTTTTTGCATTACAAACATAACCGTGTTTGATTCGTGATCTGGGCTTTCTTGGATAGACATTGCTTGGTGGAATTCAGGGTTGAACGCTTCACCTTCAGGGTTGATCTCTTTAAGACCAAACTTAGCAACTGTGTCTACGAACGTCTTGTGCGTTAGTTCAACACCTTCAAACAGTGGCTTAACCACTTCGTTTTCAGCGTCTGCCGCTTGCATTGCACGCTCTAGGTTGTCGATTACAGGAAGCAGACCTTCAGCAAACTTGTTCAAAGCGAATTTACGCGCTTTATCAATTTCTTGTTCGCTACGGCGACGCATGTTTTCAACTTCAGCTTTAGCGCGAAGAACAGAATCTTGCTGCTCTTTCACTTTAGATTCGCTAGAAAGCAGTGCAGCTTCCAGTTGAGCGATTTTTGCTTCCTGCTCATCAGCAGCGTCTTCATTCAGCTCAGCTTCTTCAACTTTCTCAGCTTCAGCGATGATCTGATCTAGCTCTTCTTCGGTTACTTTGTTTTCTTCGTTGCTCATGATATCTCCAGAATTCGTTTTCAATGCAAGTGACAGGCGTGTTTGCGCCCCAAATTGATATAAAACACTCGCATAGACGTTCAACTTGCCTTTATTATGGGGATGAAGAATTTTGATTCAAGCCTAATTCGTTTGGAAACGTTATGAAAAAGCCATTTGAAGTCATCGCCATTATCGGTAAACCTCGAGATCAGCAAGCAATTCAGACTCATAGAGAACTCTATCAGTGGTTAAGTGCTGAGGGTTATCAAGTGTTTGTTGATGACAGACTCGCCACTATTTTAGACGACATCCCAAAAGAACATTTTTCTAGCCTGATTGAATTAGGTAAGCGCGCCGATCTCGCCATTGTGGTCGGTGGCGACGGAAATATGCTCGGTGCCGCTAGAATCTTGTCACGTTTCGACATTTCAGTGATTGGGGTTAACCGAGGTAATCTTGGCTTCCTTACCGACCTCAACCCTGAAAATTTCCAGAGTGCGCTTACTGATGTTCTCAAAGGCGAGTTCATGGAAGAAGAACGCTTCCTGCTTGAAACAGAAATTCACCGTCACGGCCAAATAAAAAGCCATAATGCGGCACTCAACGAAGCGGTACTTCACCCCGGCCAAGTTGCTCACATGATCGAGTTCGAAGTATATATCGATGACAGCTTCGCCTTCTCACAGCGTTCTGATGGCTTGATCGTCTCAACACCGACAGGTTCTACCGCCTACTCGCTTTCTGGCGGCGGCCCTATCCTGTCATCAAGCCTAAATGCTATCTCACTAGTACCAATGTTCCCGCACACCCTTTCAAGTCGCCCACTTGTGGTGGATGGCAAGCGTCGTATCAAGCTTATCGTATCGCCTGATAACCGCGGAACTCAGGAAGTGAGCTGTGATGGTCAAATCTCGCTGCCTGTTTCTCCTGGCGATGAGATTCACATTTACCAAAGCCCAAATGTGCTCAAGTTGATCCACCCTAAAGACTACAATTACTACCATGTCCTACGTAACAAGCTAGGCTGGTCGAGTAAGCTGTTCTAAGTAAATAGTGAATAATTTTGAAAGGCTGACGACATTCGTCAGCCTTTTTTATTGCCGATTAAAAGCCCGCCATCTATATCTTCACGCCAACCCATCACACAGTCATTCCCAAGAGGGAGGAACGAGTGAGTTGGGAATCTATATTGCTTTCAGTGATCTACAGACAAGTTCAATTCTGAGAGCTATCGCAAAAAATTTTCACCTGTCGACTTTACTGTATAAAGAAACAGTATATACTGAGCTTATATACAGTATGTTCAGTTATACAGGTAAATAAAATGCTGGCTCATTTAAGTGTTAATAATTTCGCTATTGTTAAGTCTTTACAGCTAGAACTCTCTAAAGGCATGACAACAATCACCGGGGAAACTGGTGCAGGTAAATCTATCGCTATCGACGCTTTAGGCTTATGTCTTGGAGGACGATCAGATGCAGGAATGGTTAGACAGGGTGAAGAAAAAACCGAAGTCAGTGCCGCTTTTTTACTTGAGAACAATCTGCACGCTACCCGCTGGTTAGAAGACAACGAACTGCTTGATGGCAGTGAGTGCATCTTACGCAGAACTATCTCTAAAGAAGGTCGCTCTCGCGCATTCATCAACGGCAGCCCGGTTCCTCTTTCGCAATTGAAATCACTTGGCCAACTGCTGATCAACATTCATGGTCAACATGCTCATCATCAGTTAATGAAGAGCGACTACCAAATGGCCATGCTTGATCAATACGCAGGCCACTTGAACCTATTGAAGTCGACACGTAACGCTTACCAAGCATGGCGACAAGCAGATAATCACTTAAAAGAGTTACGTGAAAATAGCCAGCAAAACCAAGCTCAAAAACAACTTCTTGAATACCAAATCAAAGAGTTAAATGAGCTGTCTATTGGGGAGGAAGAATATGAAGACCTCGAACAAGAGCATAAGCGCCTCTCCAATAGCGGAGAACTGGCCACAACCTGCCAGCAAGCTATCGAGCTTATTTATGAAGGCGAAGAAGTTAATGCGCTTGGTATTCTGCAATCGGCCAATAACTCCTTAATTCAGTTAGCTGAGCTCGATGAAAGGTTGGCTGAATTACCGAATTTACTCTCTGAAGCGATTATTCAGATTGAAGAAACCAACAACGAGTTAAGAACATACCTAGACAGCATTGATGTCGATCCCGGTCGTATGGCTTATGTTGAAGAACGTTTCTCAAAAGTGATGTCGATATCTCGTAAACACCACGTGTTGCCTGAAGAGCTTTATAAGCATCATCAAGACTTACTACAACAAGTTGAAGCGCTTGATTGCTCTGATGAAAAGTTGGAAGAATTGGCAAACGAGGTAGAAAACCAATACCAATCGTTCGTTGCTAAATCAGAGAAGCTTCATAAATCTCGAACTCGTTACGCAAAAGAACTAAACAAACTGATCACGCAAAGCATGCACGAACTGAGCATGGAAAAAGCACAGTTTGCCATTGAAGTGAACAACACCAACACCCACCCTTCTCCATTGGGTATGGATAACGTGACCTTCATTGTTTCGACCAACCCAGGCCAGCCAATGCAGCCCATTGCTAAAGTAGCTTCTGGTGGCGAGTTATCACGAATCTCATTGGCGATTCAGGTAATCACAGCGCAAAAAGTAGACACACCAAGCCTGATTTTCGATGAAGTCGATGTGGGTATCAGTGGTCCAACAGCGGCTGTTGTCGGAAAAATGCTACGTAAGCTGGGCGAATCTACGCAGGTGATGTGTGTGACGCACTTACCTCAAGTGGCAGGTTGCGGGCACCAACAACTGTTCGTAGCTAAGAACACTAAATCGGGTAAGACAGAGACCCAAATGCACACCTTGGATCAACAACAGCGCATTTCAGAGCTTGCTCGACTGCTTGGTGGTAGCCAAATTACCGAATCGACGCTTGCCAACGCAAAAGAGTTATTAATCGCAGCTTAGGTTACATATTCAGCAACTTTCTGATAATTTACCGAAAAATCTTGGCAATTTTGCAACTTAATTCAAAATTGCCAGTCATAACAAGCTCAAAGCGCAAGGAGCTTTTTACTTCTTGCTGGAGCTTGTTTATTATCAGGCAGTATTTTAGCGAAGAAAGATCTCAAACTATGCGAATTAAAAAGTGGTTAGTTGCAGTTCCACTTGCACTAACAATGTTGACCGGTTGCTCTCTACTAGAGAAGTTGGTTTATCGAATTGACATCAATCAGGGTAACTATGTTGAACAAGAAGCTGTCGACCAGCTCAAGTTTGGCATGACAAAAACACAAGTTCGTTACGTTATGGGCTCACCTATGCTTATCGAAAATGGCTACCCAGATACGTGGTATTACATTTACCACCATCAAAAAGGTCACAACGACCCTATTCAGAAAAACCTTGTCGTGAACTTTGATGCTACAGGCACTCTAGTAACGATCAATGGTGATTTTGAAGCCAGTGATGAGTTCTTCGAAAGCCTTCGCTAGCTTTCAGCCAACAAAGCTCTCAAGCAAGAATCGTCAAAGCCTGCTCATGAGCAGGTTTTTTAATATCTGCTACAAATTAGCTGCTGTGTCTAACTAACAGCCACAAAAAAGCTCGCCAATATAGCGAGCTCTCTTCTTAGTTAAATTTGTTTTGCGTTACGATTTAGCTGCGGCCGCTTTCGCTTGTTCAGCACGCTTACGACGAATCTCTTTTGGATCGGCCAACAATGCACGGTAGATTTCGATACGGTCTTTATCACGAACCGTCGCATCTAGCTTAACGTTGCGGCTGAATACACCAACCTTATTTTTCGCTAAGTCGATCTCTGGGTACAATTCCAAAACGCCAGACTGCGCAATGATCTCTTCAACGGTCGCGTGCTTGTTCACTACCAAAGTAAACACACGCTGTTCTTGAGGAAGTGCAAAGACAACCTCTACGTGGATCATATCCGATTCAATAGTCATGGCTTAGTAGACCTGTTTCGCGCGTTGAGTAAAAGCACTGACCATATTGCTCGTCAGCTCATTGAAAATCTTACCAAATGCCATTTCAATCATTCGGCTAGAGAACTCAAACTCTAGCTTAAGTTCAACCTTACAAGCTTGCTCGTCGAGCGGAGTAAAGTACCAACCACCCTGCAGCTTTTTGAACGGGCCGTCCACCAGCTCCATCAAAATCTCAGCACCATCCGCTAAGCGATTCGATGTGGTAAATGTTTTGCTGATACCCGCTTTAGAGACATCAACCGAAGCTACCATAGTTGAATCTGAAGATTCGATCACACGTGAACCAGAACACCCTGGCAAAAACTCGTGATAACGAGCAACATCATTGACCAAGCTGAACATCTGGTCGGCACTAAACGACACTAATGCTGAACGAGTAACCTTTGGCATATAGACTCCTGTTAAAGACAGCGTTACATTAACACAAACTGCAATTTTAATTGTATTGGGCCAGAGCGCAAATAAAAAGGATTCCCCAACTAGGGTGCAATCCGTATAATGAGGCCATTATGGCAAAGAATAAATCAAAATCAAAAGCCGGTAGTAATACCATTGCGCTTAATAAGAAAGCTCGCCACGAATATTTCATCGATGATGAGATAGAAGCGGGGCTTGAGCTACAAGGCTGGGAAGTAAAATCCCTACGTGAAGGCAAAACCAATATCGCAGAAAGCTACGTTTACATCCGAGATGGCGAAGCATTCATCAGTGGTATGACGATTACTCCGCTTACTCAAGCGAGTACTCATATCGTGGCGAACCCAACACGTATCCGCAAACTCCTTATGTCGAGAAAAGAGCTCGACAACCTTATCGGTCGTATTAACCGTGAAGGCATGACACTTGTCGCAACCGCACTTTACTGGTCTCGCTCTTGGGCGAAGATTAAAGTTGGCGTAGCGAAAGGTAAAAAACTGCACGATAAACGTACTGATATGAAAGAAAAAGATTGGGCGAGAGATAAAGCACGAATTATGAAGAGTAATTTGCGTTAATTTTAAGCACTTAAACGCACAGTGCTAGACAGGGTAAGCTTTTCTGGTACTATGCAAATAACACTTGGGGCTGATTTAGGATTCGACAGGAATTTTGAAGTCTGAGGTGCATGCCGTGGGGCGGTTGGCCACGTTAAAAGCCGCAAAAAAATAGTCGCAAACGACGAAAACTACGCACTAGCAGCTTAATAACCTGCTCAGAGCTCTCTTACCCTAGCTTCCGCTCGTAAGACGGGGACCAATAAGAGATCAAACCCAAACTAGCTAGCGTGGCTTCTCCCACCTGAGAGGAAAAGCGCGAATTATAATTCAGGTTAGCCTTTAACTAGCGTGTCGGTTCGCAGGTTGCTGGTGAAATTAAAGATCGACTAAGCATGTAGTACCAATGATGAATGATTTTTGGACGCGGGTTCAACTCCCGCCAGCTCCACCAATTATAAGTTTAAAGACGTCCTAGGGCGTCTTTTTTCTTGCCTACAGCATAATAAAATCAATAACTTACAATCCATTAACGTCCGTAGCGTTCTCTACCTTCCATGCTCTTTGGTATTCCACGTGGTATTCCAAGTAATAAATGCTAGTATTTGGAATACCATTTATTTGAGGAGTTGAGCCAATGGGAACCAGAGCAACTAGACTAACAAGTAAAGCTATTACCAACGCAAAGCCTAAAGAGAAGGATTATGTACTTTCTGACGGTGACGGTTTACAGCTACGAGTTAGGACAAATGGTTCTCGGTTATGGAACTTCAACTACCGCCACCCTATTACTAAAAAACGCATCAACATGGGCTTAGGTGCTTTCCCTGAGTTATCTCTCGCTAATGCCCGAAAAAAGACAATAGAAGCAAGGGAACTTGTTGCTGATGGCATTGATCCTAAAGAAGCCAGAGATTCAAAGCTTTCTGAAATGCAAAAAGAACTTGAAAACACATTACTCAATTTAGCTAAAGAGTGGTTTGAAAGAAAAAAAGAAAGTGTCACGCCAAACTATGCCGATGATATCTGGCGTTCTTTAGAGCTACATATATTCCCAGACTTAGGCACCTGCCCTATTTCTAAGATTGATGCTCAAACGGTTATCAAGAAATTAAAACCTCTAGAGGCTAAGGGGAGTCTTGAAACAGTTAAACGCTTATGTCAACGTTTAAACGAGATAATGGTATATGCCGTTAATGTCGGAAAGCTCACCTCTAACCCTATTGATAAGATCTATTCTGGATTTCAAAAACCGAAGAAAAAAAACATGGCAGCTCTGAAGCCCAATGAGCTACCAGAACTGATAAACGCAATCGCGAATGCATCTATTAAAAAAGTGACTCGCTTTCTAATTGAGTGGCAGCTACACACTATGAGTAGACCAGCAGAAGCCGCAGGTGCTAAATGGGAAGAAATTGATTTAGAAAATAAACTCTGGATTGTCCCCGCTGAACGAATGAAAAAAAGAAAAGAGCACAAAGTACCGCTAACTAAGCAAACTATTACCTTGTTAGAAGAACTTAAACCAATTAGCGGTCATCGAGATTTTCTGTTCCCTTCAGATAGAGATCCCAAAAAACCTTGTAATAGTCAGACAGCTAACATGGCTCTAAAAAGAATGGGATTTGAGAATCGACTAGTAAGCCACGGTTTGAGATCCCTAGCTAGTACAACACTCAATGAGCAAGGGTTTGTTCCTGATGATATTGAAGCAGCTCTAGCTCATGTAGACAAAAACCAAGTGAGGAGTGCTTACAACCGTACAGATTACCTTGAGCGTAGACGTCCAATGATGAGCTGGTGGAGTGAACATATAACTGCAGCTTCTGAAGGAAATGTCTCATTGGCTAGCAGGAAAGGACTAAAGCTAGTCAGTTAAGTCTAATATCGGTCTGCGATAATCAAACTAAACGGTTTCAGCCCAACGTAGAACTAGCAGATAGAATTACTTCATTCTCAATCTTGTATTTTTCTTAAGAACTAAGAATGATCGAGGTTAATTTTGAATATAATGGAGAGCTAATGTAAGGTGAGTTCCCAATGTTAGTGCTGACTGCCTTTCCATTTTCCTGCTAACTTCTTATTCATCTTAAAATCAATGACGTTTGACGAAGTTTCAATTGTAGATTTTTCAGCATTGCGCTTTTTTTTGTGCTTAGCTTTGAGTTTGCTGAATGCCATTTTTAGCAATACAACAATTTAGAATCAAAGCCATCGACCACTGTACCTCTTTTACTGCCTCCGAGCCTAGACGTTGCCTTGCTTGAACCAAAACACTTGGCGCAACCAAAGGTTTTTATTTTATCCCGCTGTTTGTTGGTAAACAGGAACAGTGCACCACTCCCAAAAAGTAAGTCGGCGTCACTTTCGATAACCGCAGTAAAACCGTTAATAGATTTTCTAAAATCTGATGATAGCGCCCCGATAAGTTCAACCAGATAGGCGGCTGACGTGCCTTGAGGAATACTCAATTCGACATCATTGACGAGCAGTATCATGTTCGCCGTTGCCATCTTTGCTTGGTACTTCCTTGTCTTTTCGACGACTTCCGCTAGAACAAAGCCTTGAGAGACTTCTGCCTTGTTGAGTTGCTGGCGCTTAGCATAAAACGTTGAAGGGTTGAGTTAATTGAGCTTACAAAATGCGAGTATTTACAATGAACTCGATTCAGATTGCTCGATAAGCGTTTACCATTCTTGATTGGTGTGTCGTTTTCCTATTTCAAATCTCCTCATGGTTGGAGACCTGATCTTATTATTCGTGTTAGGCGGTTAGAAGGCGCAGTTTATGGAGTGTTTACGATGAAGCCGCCAACTCCTTACCTGCATGGTCTATCGTTCAAAAAATGAAGCCCTTTCAGCATACTGGTTGAAAGGGCTTCATTAGCCACTTATTTTAGAGCGAAGTTTCAGCTTCTACCTCTAATTGGTTGAATTGTTCCAACCAATAGCGATGTTACGGTAACTAACCTTCTGAACATCAGTACCACCAGCCACATGACGATGCGTATCAAAGTTCATCGTAAATGTAGTCGCATCCACATTCGCAGGATCAGCAATCTGATGCTCTACATCCTCGTAAGGTAAGCCCCCAAGCACACCTGCATTAACCTGGAAGTAAGTTGAGCCATTCATCTTAAAGTTGATATTACCCAAACCGGTATCATCAAACTGCAACAACTGCTTCATCGACATCCAAGTACCGTTATTCACATACGCGTTACCACTATAATCCAACCACGATAAATCAGAATGCGGCGGGTTAGCGAACTTAGCAGCGAAACGTTTGTACTTATTAGTCGAATAACGATGATCAGAATAAGGACCTACATCATTACCAATCTGAATGCTAGGTAGATAAATATAATCATTATTACCACCACTCGAAATATCCTTCTCGATACTCATATCAAAAGCGACACAAGCACCGCGAAGCACATCACCCTGAGTTGGGAAAGGCACAGCAAAACCAACACCGTTACCGACATCACTAGAACCAGACAAGCCTGCACCGTATGTTACGTCCAACTGATAATCAACACCGTCGAATGATACAGACATATTCGCACGGCCATCATCAAAACCTAAATCGCCCGCACTCAACCCACCAAGCTGCTCAGCGATTGAATCAAGAATAGTTTGCGAATCAGCACCAACAAGGTCTGAAAGGTCTAATGATCTAGACTCTCCAAAAGACTCATCCGAACAATGGTTTGGAGTTTCTGGCTCGCCCACCTCAGTATCATTCCATGCAATCGTCACACCCTTAATCTTAACGATTTGCTCCAACAAATCAGACTCAGAGTCCGAACCATGCTTATAGTGTCGGTACACTTCCATTAGCGCACTTAGGTTATAGTCGTGCTGCACATCAACCTGAACGCGATCAGAAACCTCCCCCACCGAAGAGACTAGAGACTCAGTATTATAAAGCATCTCCATACGACCATTAGGATTCACCATCGAACCCATAAAGTCGTTAACCTTGAGTTTTTGCTGAATCAAATTCCACTTATTAGCCGTCAATCGAAGATCAACACCATCAACCTGCAGTGTCGTATTATAGAAAGCCGCGTCCGTAGCATCACCAAAGCGAGTACTGAACTTGTTGTAACGGTCAGTATTAAACTTGTAAGTAAAACCCTTACCCGCGCCTGTCGCTGAATTAGTAATTAGCGGGTCACCACTAGTAAATCCCGGCAAGAACAAGTAATCAGGAGTTTGAGGTGCACCACCATAACCAAGAGGCGCTGAAAGCTGATAGTAGTAAGCTAGAGTCGCTTCCTGCACCGAACCATTAGGCAGCTCAAGTAAGAAGCTAAATCCATTTAATACTGGATTGTCATTAGTAGGCATTGAGTAAGTAGCAGGCTCAATCACAGTCTCTAGAACATAACTACCATTATCATTAACCACCTCGAGATTCGATTGGTCCCAACCTTGCTCGCCATCCCCCCACTTCGGAGTAACAGTAAACAGCTGGTCACCCGGCATATCATCGGGACGCTGAGAGTTTAACTGATCCTCAATGCCAGTCATTAGCGCATCTCCCGTCAGACCCGCCAAGTCTGACAGTTCAAGACTCACAACATTATCAAACCCACCAAGATCTGGCAGGTCTTCTTCTGGTGGCGGCGGCATAACCAATGACTCATCAGTCCACGCGAAGTACACGTTCTTGATCTGAATCACTTGCTCTTTCAGATCCCCATCAGCATCAGCACTATGCTTATAGTGTCGGTACACTTCAAATAGCGCAGAAAGGTCATACTGATGAACAGGTTCAACCTGAACACGGTTTACCACATCACCCGTTTTAGGAAGAGTTGGCTCAGTACGATACAAGATATCCAGCTCACCATTAGAGTTGGCATTCGAGCCTGCGAAGTCGTTGGTTGCTAACTTCTGTTGAACCAAATTCCAACTATTTGAGGCAACGCGAATGTCTTCACCACCCTGTTGCAGGGTTGTGTTGTAGAACAAGTTATCGGTCGCATCGGTAAATCGGGTACCAATCTTAGAGTAACGGTCAGTAGTGAACTTATACGTAAAACCCGCACCACCCGTAGTCGGCTTATTTGCGACAGTAGGATCGCCACTCGTCAAACCTGGCATATACAGATAATCAGGGCTTTTACTTGGATCACCATAACCAATAGCGGTAGACAGCTTGTAACTGTATGCCAGAGTTGCTTCACGAACCATCCCATCAGGGTATGTCACCGTAAAGCTAAAGCCATTCTCAATCGGGTTACTTGAAGATGGTTGACCTACATTCGTTGCAGGAATAGTCGTCTGCAGCACGTATTGCCCCTGAACCTGAGCAACTTCCAGATTACTATGACTCCACCCCTGCTCCTCACCAGTTACCCCCCACTTTGAAGACACTTCAAAATATTGACCAGGAGGCGTACCACTAGGAAGCGCGTTATTTAGTTGGTCTTCAATACCTTGCAACAAATCAGGACCAGTAACACCACTCAAAACAGCCAGATTAAGCTGTACGATATTTGGATATTCACCCAACTCTGGTTCATCATCGATTGGCGCTGGCAACTCTACAATCTCATCGTTCCACGCAAGCGTCAGACCTTTAATTCGAACTGTCTGCTCTTGCACCGCCTCGATCTCATCAGCACCACTGACATAATGTCGGTACACCTCAACCATTGCCTGAAGGTTGTAACTATGACTCTCATCAACCATCACACGATTAGCAACATCAACACCATTTGGGCGCACCAAACCGGAATTGTAGGTCGTATCAAGTTTACCGTTTTCATTTGCAAAGAAACCAGAAAAGTCATTAACGCCCAAGTCTTGCTGAACAAGATTCCACTCATTAGACTTAACACGAACACCGAGATCACCATCCATCATCTGTTCTTCGTAGAACTGACCATCCGTAGCATCACCGAAACGAGATTTCAAATAGCCATATCTGTCGGTTGTGTACTTATAGGTGAAACCGGTACCCGGTGATGTAGCCTCTTTTGTTACGTTCGGTTTACCACTAGTCAAACCTGGCAAGAAGATATAGTCAGGAGACTTCTCAGCAGTGTCGTAACCAAGATCTTTCGAAAGACTAAATTGATAAGCAAGAGCCGCCTCCTCCACCAAGCCGTTAGGCAGAGTGATTGTGAAGCTAAAGCCGTTTAGATTTGGGTTACCTGAAGACGGCTTACCCTGAACCTGAGCACCCAGCGTAGTTTCGAGTACATAAGTACCGTCAACATCAACCACTCTCAAGTTATAATTATCCCAGTCGTTAGATTCAAAACCCCAAAGCGCATCAACATGGAACTGCCCCGCAGAGTTTTGCGACTCACCAGAGTTTTGTGCAGCAATACCACCATTCAATGAGGCATTGAGCTGATCTTCAATACCATCAACTAACGCCTGCCCTTCCAAACCCACCAGCAATGACAGGTCTATATCCGCGACATTAGCGTAGTCATCCACACTAGGCGGAAACCCGCCATCAGGAATCTCCTCAACAACCGGTGCATCATCCGAATCATTGCCACAACCGGTCAATAACGCAGCAATACTCACTGCCAATAGATACTTGCGATATATCATGTTACGTCCTTACTAATATAAATTTGTAGCTTCGCCCACCAAGATCCGACACATCCACAGAGAATGCGCCATCTCCATCTTGCGTCAAACGATCTTGCTCATCTGCGATGATTTCATAGGAAACATCAAGCTTGAATCTAATCAGATCCTGCTCTCTAGTAGGGTCTGAAACTGAAACCTCCAACGTTTGCGCGTCCACAGCCTGATACATCATAGAGAGAGGCCCATAAGCATGGACAATTCCCGAATCAGACTCACCCCAAAAGTTAAAAGCGGCGACCGACTGCGGCTCATTCACCACCGACTGAACTAGATCACTATTATCAATAACCTGATAGTCGCCATTTAATTCAGAGGCATCGACCTCATGAGATGGAGAGTTCGGATACAGGTGATAAACATAGAAGTCATCCATACCATGACTTAAAGTCGCAGTAGCAAAACACCCAGAAACCTCGGAGTCACTCGTCCCGATTTCGTTATAATTACCTGTAGTGCAACTTCGGGTAACCGAAGAGTCATGCGCAGAAGGCACAACATAAGTGATAGGGTTTTCTTGCTCAGGTACCGTTAATTCCAGACGACTTAAAGCACCATGAAATTCACCACCTTCCAACAATTCTGAGCCATTAACCTTCACCTTGGCCGAACTGTCGAATTTACGATTTTCCATCGTTGTGTAAGCTGCACTATTTGAAATGCCATAACCAACACTAATAACCACATCATCAAACATAAACCATGACTTCTTGGCTGCTAGCGTATTATCAACATTTGAAAAATTGAAACCAACAGCACCAAAGCCATTTAGTTCAACGCCCCCAGCCCAATCAATCAAGTCCTGACGATTACCATCACCGCGCAACTGCCCCTTACACTCACCATAAGCATCCGAGGTAGCCGTAGTACCAGGCAACTTCTTAGAATCCACCAACGCCCAATAGTCAGTAAAGTGGCCAAGCTGATTGTTATAAAGGTAAGAAACACCATCACCAGTATGCCAACCCTTAAGGTTCTCACCCCCCATACACTCATAATTACCTATGCGCGACGAATGATAAGCTACCCCAAAACTCCAATCAGCTCGATGGTGAACAACGCGGTCCATTGAAGGGAATTGAACATGTGCTCTTCGCTCCCCCAACAACTCAATGGAATCATCATTTACGATTTCCAACGCAAGCTGATGATTTCTAAAAAAGCGAGGGTTAGTTAAAAAATCCAAGAACTCATCTTCGTGGATCTGAGTTTTAAGAAAACGCCTAAGCTCACCATTAATTGGCTCTGGCGCAGATTCAACGTAGAACAGCATCGAACTTAAAACTGCATGGCCAACTTTATGGTTTTGACCAGTAAGGCGCGAAACAGCCCGACCACTAACCATATCCATCATGCGACCATCAATAAGAAATGGATAGAACGACTTTTCGAATAGCGGATACAAATCCGTTAAATAGTCCGAATCAACTCCCCACTCAGCCATACTTATAACGCCAGACAGCATCCCCAAACTTTCTAAAAGTCCGTTACCATAAGTGCCATTGTAAGCAATGTCAGTATGCTGAATGAACGAGCCGTCAGCATAAAAGCCGTCACCGACCTCGACAACATCCAACACCACATCCAACGCCGAAGACACATCATCAAAGCCGGCCTTATCATCCGAAAGCATCGCTCTCAGCATTAAGACTTGAGCCGCATGAACTCGGTTAGCACCAGTAGACTCTTCTACAGGGCGAGTAGATCCCTCCCCCTCATTTAAATGAGTAGCGCTTGGCAAAAAGTAAGTCGTAGCTTCATTATAAGAAGCAATTAAATCCGGCTCTAAATCCCCATACAAGAGAACCAACGTATCGTTAACCGAGCGACTAATACCTAACTGCCAAAACCACCAATTACCGTACTCAATAGCACCTTCACGATAAAATCCTGCATTCAGAAGCCTCAAAGACTCATCTATAACAGCAAGCAATTCTGAATCCTGATAAAGATCACCCTGAGGAAGGCTATAGGCACGAGCCATAGTGAAAAGGCGCTGATATGTTTTATACAACTGCTCACCAATCACCTCTCGACCCTCTACCGAGTCGATTTCGAAAGGTATATCACTCCAAAGACCATCATTACTGTTTGGCTGATAACTCTGAGCCCACTTAGCGGCACTAGCGGTCATTGAATCGGTCGTATCTTCCAACACCCTATCAAATGGCAAAGAGGGATCGCCAATATAATAACTAGACCAATAATCACGAAGCTCAGAGAACTCAGAAGAGCCGCCGACAGAAGGCGACTCCTCCGAACCACAACCAGACAACGCCACGCCCAACGCAATAGCAACTAGCGTCTGCTTGAATTTAATCATTTAGAACCACGCTTAAGCTTGAACGTATAACCTGAGCCCGCAAGGTCAGAAAGGTCAACAGAGAACTTATTACCTTGTTCAAGTGACACCAAACCATCAGAGTCTGAAATCAACGTATATTGGCCTTCCAGTTCAAACTTCGTATTCCACCAACTACGAGTTGGATCCGAAACCGAAACCACCACCTCATCACCGACAGTTTTCATCATGATAGACATTGGCGATTTTGAAGTAACCGAACCAGCCTGACCTTTACCCCAAAAGTTTGCAGCGAACAAACCCAATTCTGAGTACTCGACAGCGTGAACGCTCGAGTCCTTTTTAATCACATCAAAAGGTAATTGAGACTTCGCAACCGGAGCTCCAAATGGCGAGATCACATAAGAGTATTCACCCACATCACCACTGTCATGACCAATCGTAGCCTCAACAAAGCAACCTTCGACCTTGCCATTACCAGCACCAATATCCGACCAATCGCCCTCACGACACATCGACTCAACCATCACAGATTGCCCATCTATAGAGGCATAGCTAACAGCAGGGCGATCTTCGCTGTACTTAATCGACAAAGATTCCAACGGCTCATCTATTGACGAACCCATCAATAACGTTTGACCATTAACTTTCACTTCAGAGCCCGCAGCAATCATGCGGTTTTCCATAGTCGTTAACGCAGGGGTACTTGAGCCGTGCTTAACATCAGAACCCAAAGCCACGATGTAATCGTCAAACATAAACCAAGATTTCTTAGCTGACAGCCCACCCGCACTACTATCAAACTCCATCCCGGCCACGCCATGACTATCGATACTAACGCCACCAGTCCACTCCATAGAGCCCTGACGACCATTCTTAGCCGCTGCCACTTGCCCCGAACATTCTTCGCGCTCATCTTGAAGCGCTGTCGTTCCCGGCAACTTGTAAGAATCGATAACTGGCCACGAATTATTGAAGTGATCAGAACCATCATTAAAGAGATAAGTCATACCATCTGCAGTATGCCAACCCTTGCGGTTCTCGTTATTTATACACTCGTAATTACCAACACGGCTTGAGTGCATAGCCAAACCAAAAGACCACCCCTCACGATGATGCACAACTCGGTCCATCTCTGGGAACTGATTGTGCTCAACGCGTGACGACTGCTTCACAATAGACTCATCCGAAGCCACGTCGACAGCAAGCTGATAGCTACTGAACATTGACGTACCTTTAAAAGTCAATTCACCATCATCACCAACGATCTGTGACTTAATAAATGACGCCAATTGAGCCTTATGTTCTTTAGGAGCTCCCGGCAAGTAGAGCAACATAGCCCCTAAAACACCCTGACCCACCTTGAGGTTTTGAGCATTCTTACGAGAAATCGCCCTACCATTAACAAGATCCATCATCTTTCCGTCCACCATCATCGGCGCGAAAGAGGCCAATAGCAGCGGGTAGATTTTCTGTAGATTCGGGTCGGTTGCCTCATAAGGTGTTGTAGCAACAACCCCCAGCAACATTCCCAAGCCTTCAAGCATTACCTGACCGTAAGTACCGGCATAAGGTAAATCCTTGTGCTGAATAAATGAGCCATCACGATAAAAGCCATCACCCTCTTCTACATAAGGGATAATGTCCGACAACGCGTCAATTGCCGCTCGCACTTCTTCTTCGTTCTTATCCAAAATTCCGCGAACCAATACAACTTGAGCATTATCAGTTCGGTTACCACCAGTCGAAGTAAACATCATCGGCGTTGTAGAGTATGGCGCACCATATCCTTCACTTAGATGCGTAGGACGAGGAACAAAATAACGAGTCGCATCAACGTAGTTAGATATAATCTCACTTGGGAGATCGTCATACATAACAACCAACGTGTTATTTACAACTCGTGAGATACCGAGTTGCCAGTCCCACCAGTTACCCCATTCCGCAGTGCCGACATTGTAGAAATGCTCATTCAACAAGGACAACGACTCAACCAACGAGCTATGCAATTGCTGATCGCCCTCCAACTCACCACCACTTAACTTGTAAGCTCGCGCTAAAACGAACAATCGGTTAAAGGTTTCATAAAGAGTCTTACCAAGCACACGACGCCCTTTTGATGACTCATCATCTAAGAGCAAATCTGGCCACAAACCTTGTTCTGTAATGTCGAGAGTCGCTAAAAAACGTTTAGCACTCTCATTTACTTTGACCACTTCGCCATTTAAGTGTGCATCGAACCCTTTCGCCTGATCACCAAGAAAGTAACCCGACCAACGATCGCGCATAACAGTGAACACTTCCTGATTGCTAACAACGCCAACACTAGGAGTCTCCACTGGAGCTACTGGCACTGCCGCTTGCAAACCAGAACAACCCAACAACGCGATCAATGCAGTAATATGATTTAATTTCAAAATATTGTACCCATACTCATAAAACGTTTAGCAATTAGAAAATTCGTTGAATGCCTAACTTCACGAAACTCTTATCTCGATCTGGCAAGTCTTCACCGTAAGTACCATGAAGCTCCTCAATCTGATAATACGCCTCGTATACCACATTCCATTTACCAGAAATGCCGACATTGCCGTACACACCAGCCCTGTGGTAATTGTTATCACGACTCAACCCCCACCTTTCTGGGTCAACATGCGAACGGTCAACAATCTCTCTTCCTAAGCCATAACGAATAAATGGAGTAATCGACGCGCGACCAATCTTCTTTGTATAGGTCAAACGCAACTGCCAAAGTTCCACATCGTAGTTATTCTCAAAGCTGTCATATTCAGTAAAGAGGTGCGGCTTGATAACGTCACCACTATCAAAGCGATATAACCAACCGAACTCAGCCTCATAACCCCAATCGGTATAATCCTTCTCAGACTTATCACTCATACGCTTACCCTTGGCATCACCTATGTAGCCGTGGCCCGAAAGGAAAAGCTGACTATTCGAACTAATGAAGTAATCCGCCTGAGGAAGAAAGCGATACTCAGTCTCAAATCGATCTGACTCATAACCATTATGTCGAAAGCCAATACCAGGCCTAAAACGCCAGTTACCCTTTCGAATCATTTTGGTGTAATACATCTCTACACGATCAGTCTGACCAGTCGACTTACCATCAGGATACATATCCTCATTTTCGTACGTCTTCACAAAAGCCTTGCCCCACACATTCCACTCATTGTTAACTGGAGTGTGGGAAAAACGCACGTAAGGCGCCAAAGCATTCAAGCGCTCATAGTTATATGTCGCCCCCTCATCAGTCTTATCCGAATAACTTTCGTACTCAGCCCCCAATTCAAACCACGTCCTCGCTTGAACCGATGTCGACACTGACGCTATTACCACGTTCAATATCAACAATGACAACTTATTAAGTCTCATTAAATTCCCTTGAATAATGTTGTTTTTGAATTTGCTACCCATTTAAACCCACGGATAATAATAGAGACTTCTATTTTTATTTCCTTTTGCTTCGTCACAATTTTAAAAGCAAATGAAAACACAACAAAACTCAGACAAGGGTTAAAATACTCAAAAGGCGCATCGCTTCTTTAATACGCCCCATAATCATTGATATTTCAGAGCTATCACCGCGAATATGCAGCATAAAAGAAGAAGAAAAGAAAAAAAAAGAACTATAAAGCATCTAAACGCATAAATTTTGTCGTGATGTAATTCACATTTAATGTATTTGTAGGTTGTTTAAAACCCCAAGGAAAATCAAAATGAAAACAAATGAAAATGAAAATCCATATGACAACTCTAGAGGAGACAACAATGCTAACGTCTCTTGAACGCCGATTAGAAATGGTGAATTTAATTGGGTTGAAAAGGAAAATTCACGTTGATGAATTGGTCGAACACTTCAACGTTACAGGCGCAACCATCCGAGCTGACTTAAGACACCTTGCCGAAAATGGTTTTATCAATAGAGCGCACGGATATGCCCTAGAAAAAAATATACTGACCGACATTAATTTTAAAGAAAATAACGCAAACGAACCGTCAACAATAAATAGCAATAGCAATAGCATTCACAGTCGATTAACTGAATTGATACAAGAAGAAATAGAACAAGGCTCAATTATATTTGTAGACGCATCGCCCACCATCCGAGAGGCATTCAAAAACCTCGACGACATCAAAGGCGCAACCATCGTCACAAGAGATTTAAATCTTATACAGAACATGACCCACATCAAAAATGGACAGTTCTTTATTACCGGAGGCCGAGTGGACACAGAAAGCATGAGGATGACCGGTTCCCAAATGATTAACTCATTAAAGACTTTTCGTTTTAACAAAGCTTTTATCACTGCGGACGCATTCAACTTCAAACTTGGCGCGTTCTCAAACTGCGAGTTTGACGCGCAAGCAATCGGACTTCTGACAGAAACATCAGAAGAGCTAGTGATAGTCAATGTGCATTCGATTTTCGAGTCATCCGCAACCCAATGGGCATGCGAACCAAGCAAAATAAACAGATTCTTAATTAAAGACGCAGTAAGCACCGACGTTATCAACAAAGCGCTTACTCATAAAATTGAAATTATTACACCAAATCAAATCTAGGAGATACAAGCATGGCCAACATCGTTTTAGCTCGCATTGATGAACGCTTAATTCACGGACAAATCCGCCTACAATGGGGTAAGCATTCAGAAGCAAACACGATTATTGTCGCTGATGATGAAATTGCCGAACTAGAAGCGCTACAAGCTCCATTCAAAGCTTCTGCAGGTAGCGACTTTGCGGTTCTATTCAGAACCATCGATCAAACAATCGCGAACCTACCAAAGGCTGGCCCTGCTCGAAAAATCCTCCTACTTTGCAAAGATCCTAAAGGCTTTGCTCGAATTACCGAAGGTGGCATCTCACTACCAGAGATTAACATCGGCAATATGCACTTCCACGCAGGTCGTGTAGCAGTAAACAAGTACATCAACGTAAACAAGGAAGATATGCAAGCTTTCGAAACGCTTAAGGCTAACGGGTCTGTATCTACAGCTCAACACATGCCTGAAAGCCAAAAAGAATGCATCTTTGAACTAACAAAAGACTTAGTCATTTAGGAATCTAACTATGTTGTTAACTGAAGCTCTATTAGTCGGCATTTGGGCCGCACTCTGTGGTATTGATAAATTCGATATATTCACCGGTATTCACCGCCCACTAGTCACCGGTACCGTTGTAGGTCTAATACTTGGCGACTTACAAATGGGCCTAATTGCCGGAGCAACATTCGAACTTGCTTGGCTTGGACTGGTATCTAACGCTGGCGTTCAGCCACCAGATACAACTATCGGCGCTATTGTCGGTACCATGTTCGCAGTAAAGCTAAATGTAACTCCTGAAGCTGCAATCGGCATGGCAATACCATTCGCACTTGCGATGCAAACACTGGTTATCTTCCTATTTACATCTTGTGCACCAATGATGGATAAGGCTGACAACTACGCGAACTCACTAAACCTTAAAGGCATCGATCGCCTTATCTACATCGCACTAACCATGCGTGGTAGCCTTTACTTTGTGGTTGGCTTTTGCGCTATCTTCTTCGGCACCTCTGGCGCTGAGTTCATCCAAGATCACCTTCCAGAAGAGCTGATTCGCGGCATGTCAATCGCTGGCGGTATGATGCCTGCTGTTGGTTTTGCAATGCTCCTTCGTACTATGTTCAACAAAACAATTCTGCCTTACTTCTTCTTGGGTTTTGTTTGCTCAATTTACTTCAATGTACCAATTCTTGGTGTTGCGCTTATCTTCACCTCAATCGCGGTTTTAGATTACCTAAAACAACCTGCTCCTGTAGAAACAAAAACAGCTAACGGGTTTGACGATGAGCTATAACGACGACAGCACAATGAACATGAAAGAGGCCAATATGGACATTAACGACACCCAAAAAGACTCGGAACTAAACTCGAACATCACCTCGAACACCGCAGTCTATGAAGACAAGTCAACAAAGAAAGTCATCACCAAGCGCGATCTTTGGAAAATCGGCTTTCGTGGACTTCTTATGGAAGGCAACTTTAACTACTCGCGCATGCAAGCCGGTGGTTTCTGTTACTCAATTAGCCCTGCGCTAGAAAAGATCCACAAGAATCCAGAAGACCTTAAGAAAGCTCTAAAGAACAACCTTAGCTTTTACAACGCCAACCCAAAAATGTTCACTCTACCGCTTGGCCTTGCTATCGCGATGGAAGAGAACAAAGAAAAACCTGCAACCATCGCCTCAGTTAAAGCTGCGACAATGGGTTCAGTGTCAGGCGTGGGCGATGCACTAGACCACTCTGTAATGCTTCCACTGACACTAGCAATTGGTAGCTCAATCGCCCTTCAAGGCAACCCCCTAGGCGTACTGGTATTCTTCGTTCTATACCAAGCTTACCGTATCCCTATGTACTTCTGGCTACTATTCCTAGGCTACAACGCAGGTGTTTCAGCTCTAGAAAAGCTTTCCGACCAAGCCGAGAAACTTGGCCGTGCAGCAAACATTGTTGGTCTAGGTGTTATCGGTTCAATGGTAGCTAAGTTCGTCAAACTTGAAACAGACGTAACACTTAATGCCGGTGCCGCATCCATCGACCTTCAAACTGAAATGTTAGACAAAATCATGCCTAGCCTACTTCCTATGGCTCTGGTTTGGTTAATGTTCTATCTCGTTAAGAAAGGCAAATCCCCAACAGTACTTATCTTCGGGACACTATTTGCCGGCGTAACTGGCCACTTAATCGGCATTCTCTAATAGGACTATAAAATGATTGGTATTCTAGTTTCTGGCCACATCAACTTCGCTTCAGGCATGAAATCTGCCGTAGAAGCCATCGTTGGTGAGCAAGACAATGTTGAGTTTATTGACTTCGTACCTACTATCTCTACAGAAGAGCTAGAAGAAGCAATGATCAGCTCAATCAACCGAATCGACAAAGGCCAAGGTGTTCTTATCCTTACCGATGTCCCAGGCGGCACACCTTGCAACCGCGCTGTATCTATCATGATGAATCGCGAAAATGTAAAGGTTATCGCAGGCACCAACCTGCCAATGATCACCAACGCATGTTTCGAAAGAGATGATACAACCGTGTCCGAACTCGCAGAGACAATCATCGAGATCGGAAGCCAAACAATTGTAAACCCAGAAGAGCAACTGAAAGCCGCTGACACACAAGCTGATACTTTCGAAGACGCCCTGTAGCAATACCAAGGCACTTCCCCACCATTAGACCAAGAGTCATGCGAAGGAAGTGCCTTTTTCATATCTAGGAATTAATAATGAACTATAGCGAAAACATCCAAACTCTAATGAAGAGAGCCTACTGTTGGCAACGTGACAATCGAACTCGCTACGTAACAAGAAGCACAGGCAAAAAACGTTTCCTTAAAGCAACCGACTGGGAACGCGGTGTATTTTGGCTTTCTGTAGCAGACGCTTGGAAAACAACAAACGACACTGTATACCTCGACGGGTTAATGGACTTCTCTCTAAACACTGGCTTTAGAGCTGGTCCACTAAAGCGCTTTGCCGACGATCACGTTTGTATCCAAGCATACCTACCGCTCTACCCAATCGTTGATGTGCCTGAAGCCGTTGAATACGCTAAAATAGCGTTTGACATCATGATTGACGAACCAAAACCGGGTCGTGTCGATTGGTGGTGGTGTGATTCACTATTTATGGCCCCTCCTGCTTTCGCCGGTATTTCTGCCGTAACAGGTGACCGCAAATACCTAGACTACATGGACAATGCGTGGTGGGACTCTGTAGATCACCTATTCGATCCAGAAACAAACCTTTACTACCGTGACAGCCGATACATTCCTAACGAGGAAGGCACCGAATTTCGTGAAGCCAACGGCGAAAAGGTATTCTGGAGTCGCGGGATCGGTTGGGTTTTAGCGGCCGTTCCTCGCATCCTTGAATTCATGCCAGAAGACTACCCAACTCGACACAAATACATCGAGCTATTCCAGTCACTAGCAAAAGAAGTTATCAAGTACCAACAGGATTCAGGATTCTGGGGCGCAAGCTTACTCGACCCTAAAAGCTTCCCAGCGCCTGAGAGTAGTGCGACTTCTCTATTCTGCTACGGTTTAGCATGGGGTGTTCAGGAAGGCCATTTAGACCAAGACACTTACTTACCACTAGTAAACAAAGCTTGGGCCGCGCTTGAAACCTGCATTCATGATGACGGTATGGTTGGTTGGGTTCAACTTCCAGCATTCAACCCTCGCAACGTCGAGTTCGATCACAACATTGACTACGGCGCAGGTACATTCTTACTTGCAGCAAGCGCAATGCTAAAACTCAAAGCAAATATGTAATCCCAACAAACTAATTAGCCACTAATTTTCTAGCGGCTAATTAGTTGTAAACTAAATAGATCCGCTCGTACTTATTGTTTTAACTCTATTAGGGTTAATCAGAACCTTTTTCGCCCTGATCTATAATATAACTTAACCACACTTATTCATTTACGCACATTACTTAAAAGTAACCTGATAATCGAACAATGCTGCCTTTCCAATAAACTTAACTGAGTGAGCATTGATCAAATGTGGTACAGCGATTACCTTTAGAATTTGTAAGATACTACTCATCTGCACAATATGACTTATATCCAATCAGCTTGAAGATGCAGGCTTGAGTACCTGCACATTATAATTAATTCGAGACCTCAAAAAGCCTGCAATCTCTGGAAGAGTTACAATAAATAATTGGTCAATGACTTCTTTGAAGTCACGTTTGCTTTTGAAATAAATGTGATTCCTCGACTTTTTGTTCATCACTTTCCAAAGGCGTTCTACCAGATTGAGATTAGGACTGCCAACGGAAGGTAATGAAGCTCAATATTAAGAACGAATGCTGCATCTCTAACTAAATGACTATGATGGTACCCCGCACCATCTAAGATGATACGAAACTTACAGTTTAATGGATAACGGCCTCTTGATTGGCGAAACAGCGAACAATGCTCTCACTGTTAATGCTCTCGTAATCGTTAACAACGGTAGCCCCTATATCAGATAAATTCAGCGCACCGATAATATTTAATCGACTGCAACTTCCTGTTGTTTCAAGGTGTCTATCTTGCCCTTTACGTCTCCAACCATGTGTTATTTCAGTTGCTTGAGTTGGGTGAACTACATCAACAAATAAAACTGACTCACCATTGCCACAAACAACTTTCAGAGCTTCATAAGTTTCGATAAAAGCGTGTTGTTTTACTTCATCAAACTAATGTGGGACACCTTTCGGCATCTTGTAGCTAAAGCCATTGCGATACAGCCATTTGTTTATGCAATGGCCACTGTATTGAACATCAAAATGTTCCATTACATCGGTCACAATTTAGTGAGTATGATGTTAGGTATGTTCAATAAGAACCATAGTTTGCGTGACAGATAAGTAACTCGATAACCCGTCATTTTCAGGTCTCAGTTTTTCAGATTGTTCATCGTCTTTAAGGTAACGAAGAACGGTCGTTTCATGAATGTACCCGAACCACTTTTATACGATCACGCACTCGATCATCAAGAGTCCTATCATGCTGGTTTTCAAGTTCTTGTTTTTGCTTTTTGCTTTTTGCTTTTTGCTTAGAGTCATCCTCATTATTGAAGAAATCAAGCATCATCAATGATCACGGGGATAACTCAACTTAGATTGGCTCTACGAACAACGTAACCTCTTTTCTAAGGCCATACTTTACTTCAATATCTAATAAGGAATACGAAAAATGAGCCTCAGTGGTGGTTAGATGAGATAACATCAGAAACATAGCTGAGTACAGTAAACAAGTTTATTTAATTTTTAATTCAAGAGAACAAAAATTAAGGCTGGTTCAAACAATTGAACCAGCCTTAATTCATAGTCATTACAAAAACCGCCAATTCAGTAGAGGGCTAATTCAAGTTATCACTAGTTCTATCAGATTTAATCGATCATTCCTGCAACTTCACGAACCAAGGTCGCAAGCTCATCCCATTTATCATTATCAATTAAGTCGTTTGGTACCATCCAAGTGCCACCACAAGCTAATACGCTAGGAATCGCTAGGTAATCGTTCACATTCTTAGGGGTCACACCACCTGTTGGCATGAATTTAACCGGATAGACAGCCGTCAGTGCTTTAAGCATGTTAACGCCACCTGAAGGTTCAGCAGGGAAGAACTTCAATGTGCGTAAGCCCATTTCCATCGCTTGCTCGACCAAACTTGGGTTATTGACACCAGGAACAATGGTGATGTTACGTTGCTGACAGTACTTAACCGTTGTAGGGTTAAAGCCAGGACTAACCACGAAATCAACCCCCGCTTCAATTGACTGGTCCACTTGATCTGTTGTCAGTACGGTTCCAGAGCCAATGAGCATTTCCGGAAAGGCTTCTCGCATTGCTTTGATGGCATCAAATGCTTGCTCAGTGCGAAAAGTCACTTCAGCGCAAGGCAAGCCATTTTCAATCAAGACTTCAGCCAACTTAGCAGCTTTTGATGCATCTTTAATGGCAATAACAGGCACAACTTTGATTTCAGATAATCGTTCATTAAGCGTTTTCATTCTATTTCCCTTAATTTTTCTTTAAACCGTTAGATGGTTGGCATGACTTCTGTAGGAATAATCGCGCCACGATGCTGAATTACTGTCCCTGCGACTAAGTGCCCTGAGCTTGCTGAGTCCGTCATATCACCGCCAAGAATGCGTTTAGCAAGATAACCTGCACTGAATGAATCACCCGCAGCGGTCGTATCTACGATTTTTTCGATCTTATTCGAAGAGACCGACTCAAAAATTTCTTTGGTTACAACGAAGCAATCGTCACCGCCACGCTTCACAACTATCTCTTCAACGCCAAGCGCCTGTGTGCGATCAATGGCTTGCTGCTCGATATTGTCTCCCCAAAGTAAGACTTCGTCGTCAAACGTTAAGAAAGCAATATCAGTAATGGATAGAATATCTTGATAAACTGAACGTGCAACGTCTAAATCATGCCAAAGCGCTGGACGGAAGTTGTTATCAAACGCGATTTTCACCCCTTCGTTACGACATAACTTAAGGAGCTTCATCAGAGGCTCAAGGCAATCTTGTGGCAGGATTGCAAGGCTAATACCGCTTAAATAAATCATTTGATGTTGGCAAAACTGATTCACTAAATCTTCAATCGCATGATCACGAAGCCAATATTTTGCCGCTGAATCATTTCGCCAGTAATGGAAGCTACGTTCACCCTCTTCGGTCGTCTCAATGGCGTACATACCGGGTAATTTTGTTGAAGAAAGGTATACCATCTCAGTGTTGATCTTCTCTTCTTGCCATGCGGTTAGCATCTCTTGGCTGAACGAGTCTTGACCTAGCCCCGTCACATATGACGTGGTCACTCCGTGTGGCTCAGTTAATCTCGACAGATAAACCGCTGTATTTAATGTATCGCCGCCAAAGCTTTGCTTTAACTGGCCCTGATTTTTTGTTAATTCAACCATACATTCGCCGATCACAGCGACACGAGTAATGGGGGTCATAAAAACTCTCCTCTCAATTTATCTATCCATTATCCCATAAAGGATAGACTTAACAAGAAAAAATAAACCTTTGTTTTAATAAATATGAATTAAGCATTTGGTTTAATTACAATACGACCAAGACAAAAAAAGCCAGCCGATAACGGCTAGCTTTCATAACTCAACTTATTTCCCGATAAATGAGTACGGTAGTGATTAGTCCAATAAAGACTTCACGTACTCAGCAATCTCAGAAACTTGGCAGTTTGCGAAGAAAAACTCTTGGAATTGAGCACCACCGATAGCGGCTTTCACTAGGTCTTGATCTAGAGAGCGAAGGCCTTCAACCACGTCTTTTGAAACGGCTGCTTTTACATCGCTTAAGATCGCTGCGTTCGCTTGTTGTGGAGCAGCACGCTCGATTGGGTAACCTTCACCGCGGTTGCCAGTGAATGCTTTTTCAAAGATGTAGCGAATGTTTAGCTCACCAGCCCAACCAAAGCCTTTAGCGAATGCTAGAGAAATTGCGTTACCATTATTGATTTGGTTGAATAGGAAAGCATCAGATGGCTCAAGGGCATAACCACAAACAACACCTGGGTGCAGGTTGCTTGCCATCATTGCGCCTTGACCTGTACCACAACCCGTTACAACGAAATCCGCCGCTTTAGAGTTAAGAACAAGGCTAGCTAGAATGCCTAGGTGAACGTAAGTTAGGTGGTGATCGTTTTCATCCGTCATACCTACGTTGAATACATCGTGACCAAGGCCACCAGCTACATTGTTTAGTTCACCTGCAACCATAGCGTTTTTAGGTGCTTGGCTGTTTTCCATCATTAGAGCGATTTTCATGGGTTTCTCCTGCAGTTCACACTGCGATAAATTAAATTTTGTAAATTAAACGAAGGCTTTGCGCATTGGAGTAAAGTTATCAAACAATACTCCCGCTTCTAGGCATACACAGCCGTGTTCAATGCTCGGCTCTTTGTACATAGTATCGCCCGCTTTTACGATTTTGGTTTCATCACCAATTGTAAATTCGAACTCACCACAAGGAACGTAGGTTAGGCTGCTCATGAGGGTAGTTATGCATTGCACCACCTACAGCACCTTTTTCAAAGTGAACTTCTTCATCATATTGTCGTTGTGAGCTAGAACTTTGCGAGAAATACCATCGCTAAGTTCTTCTAATTGAACATCATTGTTGTATACAAGCATGAGTCACCTAATTGTTTATTATTTGCTTGTCGTAAGTGTTTGCTGCTGTTCTTTAAGTAGGCGAAATATTGTCATTACATTCACGCTGATAACGGTTACTTCAAGTAACGTACCACCTATCGAACCGACTAAAATATTGTTAATTAGCCAACACGTTGCGCCAATTAAAAAACCGATTCTCATCTGAATACCTTTCAGTACAAAGACAGAATAAGTCCCAATTATCGTCGCTAATATTGGCCAGAGTTCCCAAATGGAGTTGGACAACCAAACACCACTGACCAAGCTTATGAAAATAAACCCTACAGTAACCGTTTTTGATGACACATATATCGCGGTTGCTGTCCTCAGTGCCGAAAGCAGAGCACTCAACACCGAGACAATAGAACCTAATAATAAGAAATGAATGACATGATTGAGATTAAAAATAAGCATAGCTATTTTTAACTTTTTATCATCTTTCTGATAGAAAGTTGAAACACCCAAAATGAAACTTATATAACCCAAAACTTGAGCCAAGCTAAGATATTCTGCCATCTCGCTTCACTTCCTATAAATGGAGCTTTATTAGCGAGCTAACCAACCGCCGTCAACAGCAACTGTGTAGCCATTTATGTAGTCTGACGCGCTTGATGCTAGAAAAACACAAGGGCCCGCAACATCTACTGCTGCGCCCCAACGGTTTGCAGGAATACGCTCTAGAATTGCTTGGTTTCTATCAGCATCTTCACGTAGAGCCTGAGTATTGTTTGTTGCCATGTAGCCTGGTGCAATTGCATTAACATTGATGTTGTGGCGAGCCCACTCATTTGCCATTGCACGTGTGATACCCATTACAGCACTTTTCGAAGCGGTGTAAGAAGGAACACGAATACCACCCTGGTATGACAGCATAGATGCGATATTAACGATCTTACCGCCCTTACCTTGTGCTATAAATTGCTTAGCAACAGCTTGAGACATGAAGAAAACTGTTTTTGAGTTGATGTTCATTACATCGTCCCAGTTCTGCTCTGAAAACTCTACAGCATCTTCACGACGAATGATTCCAGCATTGTTTACTAGAATATCCACTTGACCAAACTCTGTCAGAGTTTGGTCGATAATTGTTGGGATATCTTCTTGTTTCAATAGATTTGCGCGAACATCTAAAAAGGTATGTTCAGCTTGATTCATTTTTTCAATTGTTTCTGTAGGCTCAACGTAGTTAACGCCCACCACCTTACAGCCAGCTTCCGCCAGACCAAGTGCCATTCCCTGACCAAGACCAGTGTCACAACCAGTAACAATGGCGACTTTACCTTTAAGATTGAATGAATCAAGTATCATAATTATTTCCTCAAACGTGTCTGATTTAGTGGCCCTATTCAAAAGGAGACTCACCGTTGATGCCGATAAGATAACACCAAATTGCAACTTGTTGCTATTTTTTTTGAAATAACGTTTTAAAAAAATAGATTTGAATCATATTTTAATAAACCGTAATCCCATCTGGTTTTAAATTTTTAAAAAGCGATTTTAAAATTACTGGTGGATATCAATTCACGGGGTATAATGGCCAAAAGAAAATTAACTAAGGTAGAAGAATGGAAAAGTCGACTCAGCCAGAGGCAGTCTCTTCGGTATTAAAGGTATTCAGCATTCTTGATGCTCTCGGTGAGCAAAAAGAAATTGGCGTCTCAGAACTATCACAACGTTTAATGATGTCAAAGGCGACGACCTATCGCTTTCTTCAAACAATGAAAACGCTCGGCTATGTCTCCCAAGATGGCGAAGCAGATAAGTACTCTCTAACGCTAAAGCTGTTTGAGTTGGGCTCAAAGTCTTTAGAGTATGTTGATTTGATTGCGTTGGCAGACAAAGAGATGAGAGCCATCTCTGAAGAGACCAACGAGGCATTGCACCTTGGGGCATTAGATGAAAACTCCATCATTTACATCCATAAGATTGACTCTGGCTATAATTTAAGAATGCAATCTCGAATTGGCCGTCGCAATCCTCTTTATAGTACTGCTATTGGTAAGGTTCTATTAGCCGATCGTGAAGAAAACGTAGTTCGTCAAACGCTTTCTGATGTCGAGTTTGTAAAACACACAGACAAAACATTAGAGAATACCGAACAGCTACTGTCTGAACTGAAAGTCGTTCAAGAGCAGCATTATGCTGAAGATAACGAAGAGCAAGAGCCGGGATTACGCTGTATTGCAGCGCCTATCTACGACCGTTTTGGAACTGTGATTGCTGGTGTTTCAATCTCATTTCCAACAATTCGTTTCGACGAAAAACGCATGTCGTACTATGTTGGCTTACTGCATAAAGCGGGCGAGAACATTTCAGAAAAGCTAGGGTATAAACACTACCACAGCAACTAATTTGATGTAGTCGCGATAGAGCAGCTGGTTCAGCTGCTTTGGAGCAACGGACATTTTATGCTTACTGTCCGTTGTAAACTTGAACTTGCGCGCTGCTTTCGCTACTAAATCCTGATATTTCATACTAACGGCAATGCTCTTAACATTATGGTTACCACCGCTCTTAGCCAGTTCTTTCTGAATACGTCTGATCCATCTCGTTCTTTGCTAACGTCAAAGGTTTCTTTTACTTTGGTATCAAGCTTGTGACGATTCTCAACCCAGTAATAAAACCTACTTCGAGAAACTCTGAACACCATAGTCATACGGGTAACACTGAAGTTCAGCATAAATTCATAGTAATTTACTTTAGATTTTTCGCTAAATAGGTGAAGGCTTTTTTGCTATTTCTAGCTCCTCTGCTTTCTCTGCCAACTGGCTTTTAGCCAACCGTAGATCTGAGGCTCATGTAATGAGAGCTGTCTTGCGGCTATAACAACTCCCACTTTTTCTGCTAACTTCCGGGGCTCTTATTTAAATTCAGGAGAATGGATAGTACGTTTCTTCTTGCTTGTCATGGTTCAATCCAATCATCAATATCCCCTTCAACCCAAGCGACAGCTCTATCTCCTAAATTGATTGATAACAGAAAATTATTGTCATTCATTTTTCTATAAATCGCCGAGTGGCTTAATGCGGTTTTCTCAATCACTTCTTTTAACTTTAAAAATCTCATGGGACGTTCTCCTATGCCTGTGGTCCTCATGGAATAAGGAGATAGTGTAAAAAAAATGAGGCTGGTTAGGCTGACTCTGATTCAAACCTTTTTGAGGTATATGTCATTAAAGTGAATGACCTTAAGCCTGATTAAAGGAGAACC
>NZ_VFEB01000174.1:0-313 GCF_007858795.1 Vibrio sp. T20 | reverse complement strand
ATAACTGAGTTTATAGACGGGATAATTGTAGATACCATCTCTCTGACGCAACCACAAACTTAATTTAAAGTTAATACAGACTGATATCTTGTCTGATTTTTTATGACGCCAAAACATATTTGAATTAGCTTTCTCATAGTAGCACCTAACGCTTGCATTTTTGTTTTACCAGCGGCTAAGAGCCGCTTTTTTTTGTGCTTTGATATCAGGATTGTATTTACCAGCACTAACTGCGGCCAAAAATATTTTTGACCGAATTCGAGATGGCCCAATTTTACTCAATGTGGTTCTACCTTTAAATGAGCCAGATTCA
>NZ_VFEB01000116.1:0-317 GCF_007858795.1 Vibrio sp. T20 | reverse complement strand
CCAATAAAAACTTCTCGAACGGTTAAGCTCATTGTTGTCGACCTTATTACTGTTTATTGGCCACTATAACCTAAACATAAAGTGCCACACATTATGAATCAAAAAATACCTTTTATTGATGAACCACTTTGAAGCGCTCTAATACCAGCATCATGTCTTCAGTTGGCGAGATTTTTAGCTCTTCACATTCACGAGAGAAGAAGTTCCAGTGCGCTTCTCTCCACCATTCGAGTGTTTTATCACCCTCCCCTTCTGCGGCAGCAAATTCAGCGGTTACTTCGTTGTATTTGCAAAGCGACACCGAGGTTACCTCGACA
>NZ_VFEB01000150.1:0-351 GCF_007858795.1 Vibrio sp. T20 | reverse complement strand
AAAACGCTTCGTGATACGAAATATGACCAAGCTTTTATCTGTCCAAACTCAGCCAAGTCAGCATTGATTCCTTGGTTTGCAAACATTCCAAAGCGTACTGGCTGGAAAGGCGAAATGCGTTATGGTCTATTGAATGACCTTCGCCCTAACAAAAAATCGTTCCAATACATGGTGGAGCGCTATGTCGCGCTTGCTCATCCAAAAGCAGAGATGATTGACTCTAGTTCTTTGGGGGGATTAGAACAGCTACCGAGACCCGCTCTAACCATTCTCAAAGATGAGCAGTTAAAAACGACAGCGAAGTTTAAACTGACTCAGGATACGGCCATCACAGGCCTTTGCCCTGGTGCA
>NZ_VFEB01000200.1:0-284 GCF_007858795.1 Vibrio sp. T20 | reverse complement strand
ACGAGCGTGACGGCTGAAGATTTCGATGATGATGCCAGTACGGTCAAATACTTCCACACCCAAACTCGCCTCAACAGTACGCATTTGAGATGGACTTAAATCACAGTCAAATACCACAACATCAGCGGCACCGTATTGGAAGTTGCCCGTTGGAAGATCATCAAAATCTAGCTCATCGATTTCAGAATCAAACAAACCCGACTCATCAAGAAAGTCTTCATCTTCAGCTTCTTCAATAGAGCCTTGGTAACCAGTTAGATGTGCAATTTCGGCAAGCTTACCTG
>NZ_VFEB01000085.1:0-297 GCF_007858795.1 Vibrio sp. T20 | reverse complement strand
CCCGACAGCGTCAAAATCGCACCCACGATACACAATGGTACCGTCAGCAAGATGATCCTTGGGTCGACAACGCTTTCAAACTGCGCCGCCAAGATCAAGAAGATGAAAATCAACGCCAATACGAACAGCACTTGTTCGCCCGCGGTTGAATCAACCAGATCTTTAACTACACCATTGAACTCGTAGCTCTGAGCAGGTTTCAACAGGCTTGGTACCGTGTCATCAATGTATGCCTTCACGTCGCTCGCCGTATATCCGGGCATCAAGTCCGCGGTGATTTCAGCGCTGTCTTTACCC
>NZ_VFEB01000007.1:0-398 GCF_007858795.1 Vibrio sp. T20 | reverse complement strand
GTTGGTGATTTAATGATCGAAATCGGCAACGAGATGTTGTCGTTCGATACCGAAGAAACGACTCGCTTCTTTAATCAGCGTATTGCCGATGGCATCGACGAAGACATGGCAAACAGCCTCAGAACCTATGTGGAAGGTTGGCCATCGGCGATGCAGTTGATCGCGTTGCAAGCGCAACATCAAAACCGTACATTGGCACAAACCGTAGAGTCGGTATCGCAGTTCAATCACGCGCATTTATGGGATTACCTGGTAGAAGAAGTATTTGACCTACTCGATCACGAAACTCGTCATTTCTTGATGCAAGTTTCCGTGCTTGACCACTTCAATGATGAGTTGGTGTTTGCCCTCACCCAACGCGAAGATGCGCTTGGTTTGATCGAATCATTAAACCGCTA
>NZ_VFEB01000100.1:0-343 GCF_007858795.1 Vibrio sp. T20 | reverse complement strand
GTATATCGTCGAGAGTATCTGCAGGTTAAAGCTCAATGCTCAGTAGCTCGTTATCGATCAACTCCTTTAGCTTCGCCTTGATCTGGCTTTTAGACTGACTACCTGCAATTTGGCTAAGTTTGGCCCAGTCAGCTTCACTGAATGTTAGCGTTTTTTCTTCTTTGCTGGTTTTAGTGTCTTTGCTTTGATTGAGCTCTCTTTCCTTTCTGCCAAATCTCTCAGTTAGTCTTGCTTCCAGCTTTGTAAATTGGTTTGGCTCTGTGGTAGCGCAAAGCACATCAAAGATACACAAAATGGTTTGCTTTTGCTTCTCGGTGTTCTCTGTTACAGAGAGGCCGAGTGC
>NZ_VFEB01000146.1:0-217 GCF_007858795.1 Vibrio sp. T20 | reverse complement strand
AGAAAGAGCAGATTCCAGATACTTCGTTCCTCAGTTCTGGAATGACGAAATGGCGGAATGGAGTGGCGAAGAATTTTGGAGTGTTGACGTTACTTAAGTCGTCATTCTGAACAGTGAGGCACGAGCGTGATTCAGAATCTAGCTTTTGGTGATAACGCGTTAGGAGCTGAAGAGAATTCGGGATAAAAATGAACGATATGCGAAAAGCTTGAAGAGC
>NZ_VFEB01000082.1:0-289 GCF_007858795.1 Vibrio sp. T20 | reverse complement strand
TCCCAATGTTGTGAATAACTTGGCAAAGAATGATGTGGTTTTGGACCAAGGTAATGAATATTGTCAAGGTTAGGAAGCGCTAAATTATCAAGCTCATTCGGGCCGATGAATACAAAGTCCCATTTCGGCATTGCTGTCGCTACATGTTCAATAAGGCCGTAATCGAGCCATTGAGATAGGCTGCCATAAAAACCTGCGATTGGTCTGTGATTACTGGGTAAGTCTTTCGCTCTCGGTACTTGAGTAGAGAAAAGGCTAACATCTACGCCATGTGGCAACAGCTGGACTT
>NZ_VFEB01000220.1:0-231 GCF_007858795.1 Vibrio sp. T20 | reverse complement strand
TGCCGCCATTGCTTCTTCGGTTTCTGGCTCACATAGCTGGAATCGGCCAGAAGTAATATCAAGCGTCGCGTAGCCAAATTTACCATTGTGGTGGTAAATAGAGGCAATCAGGTTATCAACACGCTCAGAAAGTAGTGCTTCGTCGGTTACGGTTCCCGGTGTCACAATTCTTACGACGGCGCGATCAACCGGGCCCTTTGAAGTTGCTGGATTACCAATCTGTTCACAAAT
>NZ_VFEB01000097.1:0-1680 GCF_007858795.1 Vibrio sp. T20 | reverse complement strand
CATGTTTCTGTTCTTTTTCGAAAGAGCGGTAAATATTAGTTTTGAAGTCAGTATTCGTTGAGTCACAAAATCTTAAATTGAAGAGTTTGATCATGGCTCAGATTGAACGCTGGCGGCAGGCCTAACACATGCAAGTCGAGCGGAAACGACACTAACAATCCTTCGGGTGCGTTAATGGGCGTCGAGCGGCGGACGGGTGAGTAATGCCTAGGAAATTGCCTTGATGTGGGGGATAACCATTGGAAACGATGGCTAATACCGCATAATGCCTACGGGCCAAAGAGGGGGACCTTCGGGCCTCTCGCGTCAAGATATGCCTAGGTGGGATTAGCTAGTTGGTGAGGTAATGGCTCACCAAGGCGACGATCCCTAGCTGGTCTGAGAGGATGATCAGCCACACTGGAACTGAGACACGGTCCAGACTCCTACGGGAGGCAGCAGTGGGGAATATTGCACAATGGGCGAAAGCCTGATGCAGCCATGCCGCGTGTATGAAGAAGGCCTTCGGGTTGTAAAGTACTTTCAGTTGTGAGGAAGGGGGTAGTGTTAATAGCGCTATCTCTTGACGTTAGCAACAGAAGAAGCACCGGCTAACTCCGTGCCAGCAGCCGCGGTAATACGGAGGGTGCGAGCGTTAATCGGAATTACTGGGCGTAAAGCGCATGCAGGTGGTTCATTAAGTCAGATGTGAAAGCCCGGGGCTCAACCTCGGAACTGCATTTGAAACTGGTGAACTAGAGTACTGTAGAGGGGGGTAGAATTTCAGGTGTAGCGGTGAAATGCGTAGAGATCTGAAGGAATACCAGTGGCGAAGGCGGCCCCCTGGACAGATACTGACACTCAGATGCGAAAGCGTGGGGAGCAAACAGGATTAGATACCCTGGTAGTCCACGCCGTAAACGATGTCTACTTGGAGGTTGTGGCCTTGAGCCGTGGCTTTCGGAGCTAACGCGTTAAGTAGACCGCCTGGGGAGTACGGTCGCAAGATTAAAACTCAAATGAATTGACGGGGGCCCGCACAAGCGGTGGAGCATGTGGTTTAATTCGATGCAACGCGAAGAACCTTACCTACTCTTGACATCCAGAGAAGCCAGCGGAGACGCAGGTGTGCCTTCGGGAGCTCTGAGACAGGTGCTGCATGGCTGTCGTCAGCTCGTGTTGTGAAATGTTGGGTTAAGTCCCGCAACGAGCGCAACCCTTATCCTTGTTTGCCAGCGAGTAATGTCGGGAACTCCAGGGAGACTGCCGGTGATAAACCGGAGGAAGGTGGGGACGACGTCAAGTCATCATGGCCCTTACGAGTAGGGCTACACACGTGCTACAATGGCGCATACAGAGGGCAGCAAGCTAGCGATAGTGAGCGAATCCCAAAAAGTGCGTCGTAGTCCGGATTGGAGTCTGCAACTCGACTCCATGAAGTCGGAATCGCTAGTAATCGTAGATCAGAATGCTACGGTGAATACGTTCCCGGGCCTTGTACACACCGCCCGTCACACCATGGGAGTGGGCTGCAAAAGAAGTGGGTAGTTTAACCTTTCGGGGAGGACGCTCACCACTTTGTGGTTCATGACTGGGGTGAAGTCGTAACAAGGTAGCCCTAGGGGAACCTGGGGCTGGATCACCTCCTTATACGAAGATATTCACGATAAGTGTCCACACAGATTGATTAGGTTTAGAAAG
>NZ_VFEB01000031.1:0-413 GCF_007858795.1 Vibrio sp. T20 | reverse complement strand
CAACAAGTGGTAGCGCGTTTACAAGGAAATAAAGAGTGGGTTGCGAAACTGGATCTTGGTTATGAGATTGAAATCGGTGAGAGTATTTAATTTGTATTATGCTTTGCTTTGACGGGATTAAAGCCAAACGCCCTTAAAGATAGACACATCGTAAGGGCGTTGTTATCAGCATTAGGAGCTAAGCGTTTTCAAAGATGCTTAAGATCAGTCGTAGTAAACAACTGGTCATTTTAGCTTGCTAAAGCTTGCGTATCTTGTTGCTTCAATACTTTATGGCCATCTTCAGTGACGTCACGTTTCCAGTAGCTGCTGATATAGATGTTTTCTTTCGCTACGTCTTTTTCGTTTCTGAAGTCCTGTCTCAGTTCACGCATTCTTTCAAACTCACACGCCGTCCATACTGAAACTTGGCC
>NZ_VFEB01000049.1:0-275 GCF_007858795.1 Vibrio sp. T20 | reverse complement strand
TGAAAACCGCCAAATCCAATTGGGTCTTTGGCAAGTCTTCTCTCAGTATGACAATCTAACCGTGATGTGTCCCGAGCGATTAAAAGACATTGAATTTGCAGATGTAAACCTTGTGACACTAGAAAGTGGGGTGCAGTTTGAAGCTAACTGGGTAATTGGTGCTGATGGTGCAAACTCTAAAGTTCGTCAATTGGCTGGAATTGGTGTGACTGCGTGGGATTACCGACAACACTGCATGCTGATTAACGTGAAAACAGAATTGCCACAGCAAGATA
>NZ_VFEB01000188.1:0-228 GCF_007858795.1 Vibrio sp. T20 | reverse complement strand
TTTGAGGATCTTAAGTGAACGAGATTCTTTGAGTAATCTTTGGAACCGCCGAAAGTTCGAAGAACAGCTCGCGTATTATTCTCGCTTGGTCGAGCGTTACCCTAATGAAGCGACCACTTGCTTAGCTTTAGTCGATATTGATAACTTCAAACGAATCAATGACGAACTGGGCCACGATGAAGGCGACCGAGTGATTGCAAGTGTTGCAAGGCTTCAACAAGACAGTCT
>NZ_VFEB01000225.1:0-234 GCF_007858795.1 Vibrio sp. T20 | reverse complement strand
ACAAGCGTTGATATTTGACGCGTAATCAAAGCAAGATCAGGTGTACTGATACCACGCTTAAAACTGGTCGAAGGTTGAGAGCCTTTGGCATTTTTTGCCTTGGCTTCAGTCATCTCAACCGGCATTAAGCCTTGCTCTTTTAAGCGCTGGCGAGCCTGGCGATCGTTATCCGCTTCAATAGACCCCTTTTTACTTTTACCTTTAGCATCCAGCGCTTTGTATTCAAATGCCGCC
>NZ_VFEB01000042.1:0-293 GCF_007858795.1 Vibrio sp. T20 | reverse complement strand
AGCTTTTCATAGGCCAACCATTCACTGCCTTGGTATTTGGCATTGAAGCGCTGAGCTAAATTAATCTGATAACAGTCGCCAGACAGCAGGTATTCTTGAACGTGCTCGAACTTGTCAGAATAACTCTGTTCACTCATGTTCGATTGCCACGGTGTCGTTAGGCGAAATTCCTCTGTTTGAGGTTTGCCTTGCTGCTCAGATAACCAATTCCAGTGCGTCTCGATGTTCTGTCCAACCACACACGCTGTCTTAAGCTCGTGATCAACCACTATTGCCCATTCATACAAACCAAC
>NZ_VFEB01000066.1:0-267 GCF_007858795.1 Vibrio sp. T20 | reverse complement strand
ATTAATTGGCCCCTTCACACATATTTATGACGATAATGTATTTGGTGATGACTTCGGAACGCACTACGTCGTCCTAGCTTATCGACTAAAGATTCAAAGCCAATTACTTCAGCTACCTCTGTATGAGCAGCATTCAAAATATCAATGGTTTACAGAAGAAGCACTGGTAAATTCTGAATGTGTACATCTGCATACGAAGTGGTACTTTCAATCAATGCAAGAATGAAGAAAATCCAATGATTTATCCAATAATTATGGCGGGCGGTA
>NZ_VFEB01000017.1:0-337 GCF_007858795.1 Vibrio sp. T20 | reverse complement strand
CGGTGTTACAGGGCAAGATGGCTCATATTTAGCAGAGTTATTGCTGAAGAAAGGTTACGAAGTGCACGGTATTAAACGCCGAGCATCATCCTTCAATACAGAAAGAATCGACCACATTTTCCAAGATGTACACGAAAAAAATGCCCGTTTCTTTCTGCACTATGGTGACCTAACAGACTCATCTAACCTCACTCGTATCCTAAAAGAAGTACAGCCAGACGAGGTGTACAACCTTGGTGCGCAGTCACATGTTGCCGTTTCATTCGAATGCCCTGAGTATACGGCCGATGTAGATGCTATCGGAACTTTACGCCTACTAGAGGCCATCCGCTTTTTA
>NZ_VFEB01000222.1:0-281 GCF_007858795.1 Vibrio sp. T20 | reverse complement strand
TGAAGCGTGGCACCTATCGCTTGTGATCATTGTGTTCACGCTGATTTCTCTGTTTAATATTTTGCGTGGTTTCAGTTGCCCAGAAGCAAAAGAGGCTCAACTAAGCTAGTGATTGAAGGCTCAAAAAAGCCATTTGATTATTACGATTCAATAGCATTTTGTATACCAAGTGTTTGGTGAAGCTAGAAGGTGAAGATCGTCAATTGAGAGTATGGTTCGCTCATCACGAATGATTTTGATGTTTGAAAGCTGAAACATGTCAGCCCTGTCTCTAGACCAAT
>NZ_VFEB01000073.1:0-258 GCF_007858795.1 Vibrio sp. T20 | reverse complement strand
ACTTAGCCTATCTTGTTTGGCTGTTACTTTTATTGCGTGCGTTAAACTTTCGGCGGGAATCGTAATAGTCATGCTACTAAGATTACTGGTGTAATCATCATTTGAAGCTATCCCACTTTTTTCTAGCGTAACGGTAATATCTTGGTAGGAATAGTGGCTTAACTCAATGTTACTGGTGTCACTATCCCCTTCTAAGACCACTTTACTGGTGTCGCTATAGCGAATACTTGGTTCAGAATCACTATCGGATAACGTCAC
>NZ_VFEB01000209.1:0-321 GCF_007858795.1 Vibrio sp. T20 | reverse complement strand
TCATCTTCGGTCTTCGTTGCGCTCACGCCCGCTACCGTTGGTGCGTCGTTCGTGCCTGTGATGGTGATCGTCGCCGTGGTTGGCGTGGTCGACAGCACATTGCCTTCGTCGTCGTATTCCACCACGTTGTAGCTGTACTCGATGGTCTCGGTTTCACCCGACGCCAACGCGTTGTACGCACTTGGGTCGACGGTGAACTCGCCATTGCTCAGGCTCACGCCCTTCGCATCGCCACTTGTCAGCGTCACGTCTTCGGCTTTCAGCTCATCGCTCGCATCCACATCACTGCTGTTCGCCAGCAAGTCAAGGGTGAAGCTTGCG